>CAJFQT010000078.1:7008-8979 GCA_904419095.1 uncultured Clostridia bacterium
GGGAAAAATTAAAAATAGATTATTATTTTATTTTTGGACTTCTCTATAATTCTTAGTTAAATTTGATTTGATAATTTGAGTTTAAGTGAAAAGCTTGTAAATGCTTGGAAAAAATATTATAATATATCTTAGATATTGTTTATATATGGATATGTCAAATTATTGAGAAAGGATTTAGTTTAATATTTTTAAATTATTAAATGAATTATAAGAAAATGAATAGTATATTTGAAGAAACTAATTTTATAATGAAAAAGTATAATATTAAAGCCAATAAGAGTTTGGGACAGAATTTTTTAATTAGTGAGGATGTTATAGATGGAATTGTAGATAGTGCTGATATTGATGGGGAAGATTTGATTATTGAAATAGGACCAGGGTTAGGAACTTTGACAAAAAGATTATTAGAGAAAGCTGGAAAGGTTATTTGTGTTGAGCTGGATGAAAAAATGATTAAAATTTTGAGAGATAGATTTGCGTTTTATAATAATTTAGAAATTTTAAATCAAGACATTTTGAAAACTAATTTGAAACAGATTATAAAAGATGAAAAAAATACTGGAAAAATAAAAAGAGCTAAGGTAGTAGCAAATTTACCTTATTATATTACAACTCCGATTATAATGAAATTATTGGAAGAAGAGTTGGATTTGGAAAGTATTACAGTTATGATACAAAAAGAAGTTGCTGATAGATTAATTGCCATACCAGGAGAAAAAAATACGGGAGCAATTACTTATACAGTGTACTATTATGCTAAATCTGAGAAGATTATGGAGGTACCTAATTCATCTTTTATTCCTGAGCCAGAGGTGACTTCAGAAGTAATTAGATTAAATATTAGAAAGGAGCCTCCTGTTAATGTGAATGATATAAATTTGATGTTTAAGGTTATAAAAAATGCTTTTATGCAAAGAAGAAAAACATTGTTGAATTCACTTTTTAATACAAAGATTTTTAAGAGTAAAAATCAAGGAATGGAGGTCTTAAAAAATATTGGTTTAAAAGAAAATGTTAGAGCTGAAGAGTTGTCTTTGGAAAAATTTGCTGAATTGACAGAGGTTTTATTACAGCTTAATGAAGAATAAGAGTAAACTTTTTAAAATATTTATATATAGATAGACCGAAAAATCTAAAAATTAAGTCTTAGGTTGAATTATTTATGTATTATTCGAAATGAAATAATATTTTAGGTAGTTTTATAATTGATATGAAATAATTCTTTTTAGACATTGCGAATTTGTTATATTATATGTTATAATATAAAAGAGAGAAGGAGGGCAATATGAATCAAATATTAGTAACAAAAAAATTATATATTACCCCAGAATTAAAGAGAAAGAAAAAGATATATAAATTTAATTTTATTATATCAGTTTTTATAGTAGGAATTTTAATATCTTGCTATATATATGCTGAGTATGATAGAAATAAAAGTGAAGAAGTATCACAAGAAATTTTAGCAGATATGCAAAGCACACAGGATAATACAGTTGCTGATAGTGATGTATTAATGGTTGTATTAAATAATGATGATGAGTATTTAGAGAATGAAGATAATACAGTTGTGCAAGAGACAAGAATTGTAAATGATGAAGATGAAAAGTATGAAACTGTAATAAATGGATTTAAATGTACAACAGTAGCAACAATTAATATCCCTAAGATAGGTGTAAACTATCCAATATTGAAAGGTGAAACTGGTTCAGAACAAGAGACAGAGGCTTTGCTTAAATCTTCACCAACAGAATTTTGGGGAAATGGTGCAAATAAAGTAGGAAATTTTTGTATAGTTGGTCATAATTATAGAAACAAAAAGTTTTTTAGTAAGGTTCCAACATTAGAAAATGGTGATATAGTAGAGATAACAACTGGGAATGAAACAGTTCAGTATAGTGTATATAATAAATATGTCGTTGATCCTGCTGATGTAAGTTGTACAAGTCAGAAAACAAATGGTAAAAGAGAAAT
>CAJFQT010000079.1 GCA_904419095.1 uncultured Clostridia bacterium
ATCCATTTTCTTTTTCCTTGTTTTATATATTTAGGTTTTTTAAGGTTTTACCTATAAACCTCTTTAATTTTATTTTTCGTTTGTTTTTTATTAAATTAAAAAAATATTTTTTGAGTTTTAAAAAATAGAACTGCTTTTATTACAGTCCTATTATAACAATGCCTAATGTTTTAGTCAAATATTTTTATTGTATTTCTATTTTTTTACGCAAATTCGTTAATGTTTAGGCTTAATTTTGTAGAGAGGTCCAAAAGGTTTATATATAAATATTTTTCATCTAAAACCAATAGGTATACTGTAGACCCTAGTTATGTTTTGATATAGACTATTTAATATTATCAACCTTTTGTGGATGTCTTATTTAATGCTACACTGCATTATAACTCAAATTCAATACAATTAAATCTTTTCTTATTTAAAATCTTACTATAATATTCTTTTATCTTATCAATAACTTCTCGTGTATTTATCTCTTTTCTTTCTTTTTGATAAATCATTATTTTAAAATTAACCATAAATAATTTAACATTTAAATTTGGTACAATTTCAAAGTTTGAGTTTTGATAAAATTTTATTCTTTTTTCTTGTATATTTTTTTCTTTTTCGTTTTCTGCAAATTCTGGATTTTCTACTTCTAATATTATTCCTTTTTTGTTGGAATATTTTTCTTCTATTTCTTTTAATATTTTTGTTCCAATTCCTTGACCTCTTGTTTCTTTGTATACGGCTAAAAATGAAACAAGAATATATTCATTTAAATCGTCTATAATGCAATATCCTTTTTCTGTTTCATTTTCTTCGTATATGAATACTTGCTCATTGTGCTTTACTATTCTTCTTCTAAATCCTTCTAAGTTTGGTCTTTCGCTACTAGGAAAATCTTGTATAATGTGTTTTCTGTATAATTCTTTGAATTCTTTAAATTTTATTTTTCTTAGCATTTTATTTCCTCTTTCTATTTATTCTTTTGATTCGTAATTTTTATTTTTTGCTTTTTTATTTTTCTTTCCTATATATATTATTCTTGATTATGTTTATATATTTATTAAATTTCTTATTTATATATTTTTTATTATTAAAATTTTTATTTATCTTTGTTATTCAATTCCTAAATATTCGTTATATGTAACTTCCCTGTCTATTACTTTTCCATCTGATTTGATGTCTATTATTCTATTTGCTACTGTTTGCGTTAATTCATGGTCATGTGATGTGAATAATATGTTTCCTGTAAATCTTTTCATTCCTTCATTTAATGCTGTTATGCTTTCCATGTCTAGATGGTTTGTTGGTTCGTCAAATATTAATAAGTTTGCTCCTGATAACATCATTTTTGATAGTACACATCTTACTTTTTCTCCTCCAGATAATACTTTTACTTCTTTCAAAGCTTCGTCACCTGAAAATAACATTCTTCCTAGAAAACTTCTTACATATGTTTCGTCTGGGTCTTTTGAGTATTTTCTTAACCATTCTGTTATGTTTTCATCTGTTTCAAATAAATAGCTATTGTCTTTAGGAAAATAGTCTTTTGTTATTGTTGTTCCCCATTCTATTGTTCCTTCATCAGGTTCTAGTTCTCCTGCAATTATTTGAAATAATACTGTTTTTGCAAGTTCATTGTCTGCTAAAAATGCTATTTTGTTGTCTTGTTTTACTGTGAATGATATATTGTCTAATAATTTAATTCCGTCTACTGTTTTTGATATATTTTTTACTTGCAATATTTCTTTTCCTGGTTCTCTGTCTGGTTTGAAGTCTACATATGGATATTTTCTGTTAGATGGTTTTATTTCGTCTAGTTCTATTTTTTCTAGTGTTTTCTTTCTTGATGTTGCTTGTTTTGATTTTGATGCATTTGCACTGAATCTTGCTATAAATTCTTGTAATTCTTTTATTTTCTCCTCTTTTTTCTTATTTTGCTCTCTTGCTTGTTTTAGTGCTAATTGGCTTGATTCGTACCAGAAGTCGTAGTTTCCTGGATATACTTTTATTTTTCCAAAGTCTACGTCTGCTATATATGTACATACTTTGTTTAGAAAGTATCTGTCGTGTGATACTACTATTACTGTGTTTTCATAGTTTATTAAAAATTCTTGTAACCAGTTTATACTTTTTAAATCTAAGTCGTTTGTTGGTTCGTCTAGTAATAGTACATCTGGATTTCCAAATAGGCTTTGTGCTAATAATACTTTTACCTTTTCTCTTGCTTCTAATTCTTTCATATATTTATAATGGTTTTCTGGTATTATTCCTAAATCATTTAATAGTATTGATGCATCTGATTCTGCATTCCATCCATCTAGTTCTGCAAATCTTTCTTCTAATTTTGCTGCTTTCATTCCATCTTCTTCAGAGAAATCTGGTTTAGCATATATTGCTTCTTTTTCTTTCATTATGTCATATAATTCTTTGTTTCCCATTAGAACTGTGTCCATTACTGTGTTTTCTTCATATGCAAAGTGGTCTTGTTTTAAAACAGATAATCTCTCTCCTTTATCTAGTGTTACGTCTCCTTTGCTTGGTTCTATTTCTCCTGATAGTACTTTTAAAAATGTGGATTTTCCTGCACCGTTTGCCCCTATTATTCCATAGCAGTTTCCTTTTGTGAATTTTATATTTACGTCTTCAAATAGTACTCTCTTTCCGAATCTTACTGTTACTCCGTTTGCACTTAACACATTAATCTCCTCCTTTTTATCTTTTGTATTATACTCTATATTTAGAGTTAATTCAAGTGTATTACTCAAAATAGAAGTTTGTAGAGTCTATAAAATAAAAAAATGGACCGTAAATGAGTTTCCTCATTGGTCCAATTTATTAATCATTGTCTGTAAATAATAATCTAATTCCCCATAATCCAGAGATACCGACTAATCCATATACTATTCTTGATATAACTGACATTTCTCCGAACAATGCTGCTACTAAGTCAAATCTAAATAATGCTATCAATCCCCAGTTTATTGCACCTATTATTATTAATAATAATGCAATTTTATCTATTACTTTCATAATTTTCTCCTTTCTTTTTTATTCTGTTTTTTTTATTAATCTTTAAATGTTTTGTGTTTTTTGCTTTTATTGTTTTAATTTATCTTTTTATTTTTATTATTTTATACATTTTCTTAATTTTTATACTTTTATTGAAAAATTTTTATATTTTATTTTTTAAGCTCTTTTTGAATATTTATGAAACTTTTTAAGAATTTGGAAAATTTGACTGTTTCAAAAAATTCTATATTTTAAAAATTGTTTAATTGTTTTTATTTTTTCTATTATAGTTTTATTTTTTATTATAAGTTTTATTTCTTTGATATGGGCGATGTTATATAATTTTTACTCATTTCATGATTATTCTATGGATACTAGTTTGTATAATACTTTTGTTTTTACATAAAAAATCCACATCTAGTCATGTTTAAATCCGATTTTTATAAAAGAGAAAACGTATCCAATAGTTTTTTATTGAATACGTTTTGATTTTAACTAAACATATCTCTTTTCTTAAGCCACCATGTTACTAGTAATGTTGTTATTACAGCAAATAGTATCATTATTACAAATCCAAGTGGATTATTTTCAAAAGGTAATTTTACATTCATTCCCCAGAAACTTGATATCATTGTTGGTACTGCTAATACAATTGTTATTGATGTTAATGTTTTCATTACACTGTTTAGATTGTTTGATATTATTGATGCATATGCATCCATTGTTCCGTTTAAGATGTCACTGTATATTTTTGCCATTTCTATTGCTTGCCTGTTTTCTTTGATTGCGTCTTCTAGTATGTCTTCGTCATCATCATATAGTTTTATTATTTTTCCTCTCATTGTTTTTTCCATTACTAGTTCGTTTGATTTTAATGATGTTGTAAAATATACTAAGCTCTTTTCTAAGTTTAATAATTTTAATAGTTCTTTGTTTCTCATTGAGTTTTTTAATATGTATTCTGCAATTTCTGTTTCTTTATTAATTTGCTTTAGATGTGTTAAGTAATATGATGAGTTTAGGTATAATATTTGAAAGATGAATCTTGATTTTTTATATGTTTGAAAATTCTTTATTTTTCTTTTTTCAAAATCTTCTATTACTCTATTTTTTCTTAGCGATACTGTTATGAAAAAGTCGTCTCTTACTACTATCATTCCTAGTGGCATTGTTGTGTACATTTCATTTTCTTCATGTTTTTCTATAATTGGTACATCAACAACAAATAATATTGTGTTGTCGTCTTCTTCTTCATCTATTCTGGCTTTTTCTTCAAAGTCTAATGCGTCTCTTATAAAGTCTTCTTCTATTTTTACATTTTCACATACTTTTTTTATTTCTGCTTCCGATGGGTTTACGAGGTTTATCCAACTTCCTTTTTGAAATTCTTTTATTTCTTCTAAATTTCCTGTTTGTATGTCTGTATTGTATATTTTTAACATTTTCACCCACCTCTTTCTTTTTTACATAATATTATTTTACATTCTAAATGCTTAAATGTCAATATGCTTTTTATTTGAAGTTATTTTCATAAATTTGCTTGAAAGTAAATATTATATATAATATAATTTGATAAATAATACTAACATTTTTTATAATTAAATTATGTTTTTATTTTTTTAAAATACTTTATTTCTTTTAAGTATTTTAGAAGGGAGTTTTTATGAAAGATTTAGTATTTACAGGCTGTGGTACAGCTATTGCAACACCTTTTACCAAAGATGGTGTTAATTTTGAGGAGTTTGGGAGGTTATTGGATTTTCAGCTTTTAAACAATATCGATGCAATCATTGTTTGTGGAACTACTGGTGAGTCTTCTTGTATGACTACTGAAGAGAAAAAGTCAATTATTAAATATGCAATTGATAGAGTTAATAAAAGAACTAAAGTTATTGTTGGTACTGGTAGTAATAATACTATGTCTGCAATTGAAATGTCTAGATATGCTGAAAGTGTTGGTGCTGATGCTCTTTTGGTTGTTACTCCTTATTATAATAAGACAACAAGCCATGGGTTGATTGCTCATTATACTGCTATTGCTAATTCTGTTAATATTCCAATTATTCTATATAATGTTCCTAGTAGAACTGGTGTTAATATTGATCCTAAAACTTGTTTTGAGCTTTCTAAGGTAAAAAATATTGTTGGAATTAAAGAGGCTAGCGGAAATATTTCTCAAGTTGCAAAAATTGCAAATTTGTGTGGAGATAATTTGTATATTTATTCTGGTAATGATGATCAAGTTATTCCTATTCTTTCTTTGGGCGGAAAAGGTGTTATTTCAGTTCTTTCTAATATTATGCCTAAATTTACTCATGAGATGACTTATAATTATTTTAATGGTAATGTGGATATTGCTTCAAAAATGCAATTAGATGTTTTAGATTTAATTGATGCTTTGTTTTGTGAGGTAAATCCTATTCCTGTTAAGTACGCTTTGAATTTGATGGGGTATGATTTTGGAGTTCTTCGATTACCTTTAGTTGAATTGTCTGATTCTAATAAAGAGAAATTGAAGAATATAATGGAAAAACATAATTTAATTTAATTATTGAAGTTCGAGTTTTAGAAATTTATTTTAATAACGTATTTATTGATTGATATAGAAGGAGATATAGAAATGAATGTTTTATTAAATGGTGCTTTGGGTAAAATGGGAAATGAAGTAATTGAAGCTTCTAAAAATTGCGATGATATTAATATTGTTTGTGGCTTTGATAGGTTTGAAAATTATGACGGAGCTTTTCCTATTTACTCAGATATAGAAAAAATTAATGAAAAAGTTGATGTAATAATTGATTTTTCAGTGCCTGTGGCTACTTTTAAAATTTTGGATTATGCTAAAAACAATCATATTCCTATTGTTATTGCTACAACTGGTTTTTCTGATGAACAACTTATAGAAATTAAGGAATTGTCTAAGGATTTACCTATTTTTAGAAGTTCTAATATGTCTTTAGATATTAATTTAATGGCTAAATTAGTTCAGAAAATCGCATCTGTTTTGAGGGATAGTGATATAGAGATTATTGAAACTCATCACAACAGAAAGGTTGATAGCCCTAGTGGTACTGCTATTTTACTTGCTGATGCAATAAATGACGTTTTTAATAATGAAAAAAAGTATAATTTTAGCAGAATGCAAAATAGAGAAAAAAGAAGTAAAAATGAAATTGGATTTTCTTCAGTTAGAGGTGGTAATATTGTTGGTGAACATACTGTTAAATTTTTTAGTGAGAATGAAACTTTAGAGATTACTCACACTTCTTATTCTCGTCAGGTTTTTGCTGATGGTGCTTTGAAAGCTGCTAGATTTATTGTGAATAAGAATAATGGTTTGTATGATATGAATAATTTAGTTATTGAGTAATTATTATATTTTATTAGGAATAATTTTATATTGTTACTACTTAGCATATATTTTTTATGTATTGTAAATTGATAAAAAGTTCAAAAATATTTTTTAAGAATCTTACGGTGCCTTTTTAGTAAATTTTATTTTATAATATTTGTGGCCAAGTAGTAACTTTATTCCTGTTATTGTTTCGACTAATTTTTATAGAATAGTCCAAAAAATTGATATATAAATATTTTTGTCAAAGACCCATAGGTAGACCCCAGCTATGTTTTTGACAAAAATATTTATATATCAATTTTTTGGACGGCTTATTTCTATGCTAGGTTGAATTGTAACCTTATTCCTGTTACTGTTCAGACTAGAAAAATAAAAAAATAGTTATCCACAGAATATTACAGAGTTTGTAACACTAAAGAAATATTAGTGTTACAGACTTTTTTTCAT
>CAJFQT010000080.1 GCA_904419095.1 uncultured Clostridia bacterium
ATATTGAATATACAAATTGAACCGCCACTTGCGAGAACCGCTTGAGTGGTGGTGTGAGAGGGGAGAAATTCATTAAGAATTATCCTCTACTCGATTATAACAAAAAATTATTGTAAATAAGTCAAGTTACTTTGATTTTATAAGTTTTTGATATGAGACATTGTTATTTTATAATCTAAAAATAATTACACTAAAAAATACATAGGCATACCTAAATAGCTTTTTCTGAAAACAGCGATTACGAAAAACATCAAGAGTTTCAGAAATGGCACATTGTTTATCAAAAAAAGTTAAAACATAACTTTCTAAATAGCGAGGCAAAGTTAAAGTTACAGGCCACATATGTTTTAAAATAATATCCTTTTCTTTTTCATTTAAATCAAATAATTTACATGCATTTTCATAAGCTGTTTTAGGGTGAGTAAATGCATGTAGTCCTTTTCTTCCTTTTTGTCTTTTTCTCCAATCATACAAAAATAAATCATGAAGCATTGCAGCACGAGCTACTGAAACATAATCAAGGTTATATTTTTTACAGAAATGATAACATAGATAGGATGCCATTAAACAATGGTCAAAGCAGTTAGTTTCATAATGTTGTCTATAATTTTTCATTTCTTGAACAGTTGGATTTTCTATAATATCTGATATTGTTGCTATAAATTCTTTATCAGCATATATTTTATCTAAATAGTAGTTCATATAAATCTAATCCCTCTTTATTTTTTATTCTAATTTAATTATACTATAATATATGAGTTAAAACAACAATGTTCGATAATATTAATAAAATATTAATAATGAATTGAAAATAATGCATATCATTGGTATAATGAAATAAGAAAAGAGGGAATTTATATGAAAGAAATTGATAAAAAAATTATGGATATAGAATTAGATTTTAAAGATACATTGGAAAACGATAAAAAACAGCAGACAAACACAGAAACAGAAATTAAAGATGTAATTTATGTTGGAGAAGCTAAATGGATAGATAGGATTAATGGTAATCCAGTAAAAGAAAAGTTATTTATTGTAACTAAAGATGTATTAATAAAAAATGAAAATGGTGAGATTGTAGATAAGAAAGAAGTAAAGAATTATTATCTTGGTGATAAATGTATAGGCGGATTTATGGATGTTAAAACACCTATTTTTAACGAGTATTTTGAAAATGCAGAACCACAGAAAATAGAAGCAATAAAAGATTTATTAGATAATACTTCTATAGAAGAATTGGAAAATCATTCTTTAAATAAATTACAAAAAGAATATTTGAGAGAATTATCAGAACAATTAGGAATATCAGGAGAAGAAATTTTAGAAGTGGAGGAAGTAGATTTAGATGAAGAACTTCCAACAGAACAAGAAATGGAAGATGAGAAAGATGAAGAAAAAGTAGTATTAAATAGTAAAAAAGTAGATGATTTAGATATAAGAGAAGAAACAAGTTTAAATCAAGAAATTAAAGGAGAGACACTTGGACAAAAACTAGGTTTAGAGAAAGTTGGTATTTATGGAGGAGAAAAATTAGTAAGAATATCAAAGAGTCAATTATCTTCAGAAGAAAGAGAAGGAATATCTAATTCTGCAATTGATATAATGGCCGTTGTACGAAAAGATGGTTCTGCTGTGATTTTAGGAGAAAATGTATTAAGAGTAAATGATAGAGAAGGAACAAATCCAACACAGGAAAATTTGACTTTAGATAATAATGATGCAAGTATTGATAAAGAAGTGAATACTACAAGTTATGAAATAGTTCAAGGTAATGGAAGGGAATTCATAAGTATTGGATATGATGAAAATTCAGGAAAGGAAATTAAATATTCTATGTATTCACATCAAGAAGCTAAATATGTTGATGTTGAATTAGAAACTAATAGAACATTATATCAGGATCCTAAAGTTAGAGAATTTTTAAGAGATAGAAATGAGGGAATTCACGAAGCTGATGAAATTTTAAATACATATACTAAAGAGAATTTAGATGATATGTCAAGAATTATTTTAAATAATTCTGAAAATGGAATTAGTGAAGTATATAATCAATCAGATGTAAAAGAAAAGCTTGTTCAAAAGATAAGGGAAAATGAATATAGTAAAGATGACTATGAAAAAGTAATTAGAGAAGTAGAAGAAGAAATGCAAGAAAGTGCAAAAAGACAGATAGTAAGAGGAGATATGAGTTAATTTGACTTATTTTGTAACATACCATGTGTTTTTTAATATAATATATTAAAAGCATATGGAGGAAAGAGATGGAAAAATCTATAAATTTAGATGAAGTAAAATTAAATGAAACAGCTATAATTGAAAGTGTGAAATGTAAAGAAAATGTTAAACGAAGATTATTAGATTTAGGTTTTATAAAAGGTACAGCGATAACACCAATATTGATTAGTCCAAGTAAGGATCCAAAAGCTTTTTGGGTTAGAGGGGTAACAATTGCTTTAAGAAAAGAAGATGCTAGACAAGTTTTTGTAAGACTTAAGTGAGTTGAGTCATAAATTTGTAGAATAATATAATTTAGAAGTGACTTTTAAGATATAATTAAATGAATTAAACGATTACTTATATAAAAGTGTTGAAAAATCAACACTTTTTTGTTATAATATTAATTATAATTGATGTGAAAGAAAAATAAACAGTATAAAATAAAAAAAGAGGGGCTGTAATATGAGTAGAATGAAAACTTTTTTAATATATCTTTTAATACTTGTAGGTTTTTTTGTATTATCAGACTTTTTGATTAATGTAAGTTTGAATGCATCATATAAAACTATTGGTAGAAAGGATAATTTAAGTCAAGTCGTTATGTATCAGGCAGAAGCGACAAAGGTAAATGTAAGATTAAAGGGAACAATAGAAAACTCTGTAGATAATCCTATAAATAAAAAATATGCAAGATTTGATATATATTCAAATAGGGACAATATTATAGGAACTAGATATATAGATATATCTGATTTAAAAGAAAATGAAGAAAAAGAAGTAAAAATATATGCAAGATTAAATGATGCTAGTTATTATGAAGTTAGCTTTACTGATGAAAAAACAGTTCAAGAATTAGAAATATTGCCAACTGATATGACAAGGGGAGAAATTATTGTTGCTACTGTATTTACAATGCTAATTCTGTGGTAATCAAGAATGTAGATAGTTTGCTTATGTTCCTCATTATAGAAAATTCCTAAAAATGAAAAAGGAAACTATAAAAATAGTTTCCTTTAATTATGCCTATACCCATTCAGGGGAAATTCCCATTGAATACAAAAGAGTGGAAATTTCCTGATGTTCTTCATCTGAAAGTTTTCTCGATGGATAAATTTTACCATCAAAAATGTTGGCAAGTGTTTCTTCACTGTCAGACACAACTTCAGTGTAACAAGAATTTTTACGTAATTTGTAAGGCATAAAAAAACCTCCTTTTATTGAAGGAGTAAGTATTACTACTTACATTGTACCACAATGTGGCTAATTTACGTAATATAGTTTAACACTTATTTTTACGATTGTCAATATTTGGTATAAATAGAGCTATTGACAATTTAATGTAAATAAATTCATTGGTATATATGTTAATTAAAAAATTTATATGAATAGAGGTATTTATAATGGTTGAAAAAAATAAAGAATATATAGTAGATATAATTGATAATGGATTTCAAGGAGAAGGTATAGCTAAAATAGATGATTTTACAATATTTGTTCCAAATGCAATTAAAGGGGAAAGAGTTAGAGTTTTAATAGTAAAGGTTTTGACATCATATGCTTTTGCGAAAATAATTGAATTTGTGCAAAAATCTAAAAATAGAGTAGAGGCAGATTGTTTAACTTATAAGAGATGTGGAGGATGTAATTTACGACATTTAAAGTATGAAGAGACTTTGAAAATAAAACAAAATTCAGTGCAAAGTTTAGTTAATAAAACATTGAAGAATAAGATAAAAGTTGAAGATGTTTTAGGAATGGAAAATCCATATTATTATAGAAATAAAGTGCAATTTCCTGTTGGGATTGATAAAGATGGAAAAATGCAAATGGGTGTTTTTGCAAGTAGAACTCATAATATAATTCCGGTAAAGGACTGTTTTATACAGAATAAAGATGCTCAAATGTTGGCAAAATTTGTGTTTAATTATTGGAAGGAAAATAATTTGAGTGTATATGATGAAAAGACTCAGAAGGGTTTGCTTAGGCATATTGTTGTAAAGGTTGGTATAAAAACAAATGAGTTTATGTGTGTATTAGTGATTAATGGTTTAGGCTTTTCAAAGGAAGATGATTTTGTTAAAACGATTACTAATCAATTTCCTAAATTAACAACAATAGTGATAAATAGTAATATGGAGAATACTAATGTTATTTTAGGTAAGAAGAATAGAAATATTTTTGGTAATGGTTATATTGAAGATATTTTGGGAGAGTATAAATTTAAAATTTCACCTTTATCTTTTTATCAAGTAAATCCAATTCAGGCAGAAAAACTATATGAAATGGCGGTTAAACAGGCAGAGATATCAAAAGATGATGTTGTTTTTGATTTATATTGTGGAATAGGTACTATTTCAATTTTTATGTCAAAATATGCTAAGAAGGTTTATGGTGTTGAGATTGTAGAAGAAGCGGTTCAGAATGCAAAAGAAAATGCTAAGATGAATGGTATAAGCAATGTGGAATTTTTGTCTGGTGATGTGGAAAATATTTTGAATGATCTTTTAAATGTGCGTAATATAAAACCAGATGTGGTTTTGGTTGATCCTCCTAGAAAGGGGCTAGATTTGAAGTCAATAGGTAATTTATGTGAGGTTTTGCCTAAAAGAATAGTGTATATTAGTTGCAATCCGGCTACATTAGTTAGGGATTTGGCTAGATTGGAGGATAAGTATGAGGTAATGGGGATTAGACTAGTGGATATGTTTCCATTTACGAGCCATGTGGAGTGCGTAGCAGTGCTACAACTAAAACAAGACATGTAATACTTGATTTTGATATGGTTTCAGAGATTATAACTTTTGAAGAAAAAGGCAGATTTGAGAAAGAAAAACATCAAAATTTGGGTGTGAAAGTTAAAGTGATTGCCGATATGGTAAGTGGAAATACATAAATTATTTTTTAGAAAATTTAGTAAAATACTTGAAATACTGAGAAAATTGAGATTGTGTCTATGGTAAGCATTACAGGGATAAGTAGTGTTGTTTAGTAGATATGAAATAAAGTTAGATATTTCAAGTATTAGAAAAAATTTATTGAAATGAGTTATAGAGAATCTTTATAAAATTAGGTGTCAGTAGATATGTGCTGATGCTTATTTTTTTTGCCTATACATTTGCAAACCAATTTTAACCTCTAATAGAAATAATATCAAAAGTAAATAAACTCACTTCATTTGCTCTTGAAATTATCTTTATTGGGAATTTTATGACAATTAAGCAAAGGTAAAGATAAATATGTTTTATAAATATTGGTAAAGCACTATTAAAAAATTGAAATTTGTGATATAAAGTAGATATAATAAAATGTGTAAAGGAGAATTTTTATGGATGTTAAAGAAGCTATTCCAAAAAGTATAGCAACAATTATGAAAGATACATATGTTTATGTGAAAACCGATATTTTAGAGAGACCAGATATTCATTTTATGGTATCAAAAGATAAAGATGAAATAACTGTAGTAACTAAAAAAGAAAATTTAAAAGAATTAAATGTGTTAGAAGTAGTAGGAGATTACAAATTAATTGAATTTAAACCGGCTGTACCATTTCAAACAGTGGGATTTTAGCAAAAATTGCTGAAATAATTGCAAATGAAGGTATGAATATATTAATTGTTTCAACTTTTTCAAAAGATTATATTATGATAAAAGAAGAATTATGTGAAAAAGGTATTGTAGCCTTAAAAAATGTTGGATTTCCAATAGAATATGAATAATATAAATCAATTTATGCGCTGGGTATAAATAAAGAGATTTTGGAGGAAAATATGAAAATAGAATTAGACCATATATATTTTAGTGTGTCAGATATGGATAAAGCAGTAAAATTTTATGAAGATTTTTTGGGAATAAAGGCTACTCATAGAGAAGGAAGTAGATGGGCAGATTTTGAAATAGAAGGACAAGAAGGAATGTATTTCGGATTAATAGACAAAAAAGCATTAGGAGAAAAAAGGATAATAGGTAATAATGCAACATTAGGAATTTACACAAATGATATATATGAAGCTTTTGAAAGAGCAAAGAAAATAGGAGCTACTATTTTATATGAACCAATTTATGTTCAAGATAGTCCATACAAATATATTTGTTTTGGGATGTTAGATTTAGATGGCAACATGTTAGAAATAGCAAATTATGAAAGATAGAAGAAAGAGAAGATGAAAGAATTTATAAAGAAATTTCTGAAGAAACCGAGCTTTAAAAGAGGAAGATTTTTTTAGGATTAGATTGGAGTGAATATTATATGGATAAGCCAATAAGAAAAGCAGTTAGGTGCTATTTAGTAAAAGATAAGAAAGTAGTAGTGACAAAATATAAAGAAGGAAATAAAAAAGCAGGGTATTATGAAATACCAGGTGGAAAAATTGAAGAAGGAGAAACTCCAGAACAGACAGCTATAAGAGAAATGAAAGAGGAAACAGGGCTTAAAATAAAAAACTTAAAATATAAAGGAAAAATGATAATTGAATATCCAAATAGAATATTTGATTTTCAAGTATTTATATGTAATGAATGTGAAGGAGAGCTACAAAATTTTGAAGAAAATACATCAGAATG
>CAJFQT010000081.1 GCA_904419095.1 uncultured Clostridia bacterium
CTGTTCTTCCTGCTTTTCTCATAGCCTCTATTGCTACTTTTCTACCAGTTTCTCTTGGGTCATCTCCTCTTGGTGAACTTGCTACTCCAACATTCATATCTGGATCTCCTAATGCTAATATTCCAGTAAATCCATTTTCTGATGAAATATTTAGTGATGGTGTTGCAGTTGCATTTTTCTATACAGATAAGAAAATGGCAAATGTATACACAGGAGCATATCATGAAACAACAAATTCAGGAGTTATAACAAAAATAAAAGGTAACAGAACATTAATGGAAATTGACGGAGTTTCAGCTATTAAGAAATATTCAACATGGACAGGAAAAAAGATGAAAGATCTAGAAGGAAATAACTTATTAACAGCAACAATAACAGCACCATTAGGTGTAAAAGATAGATTAGGAGATTTAATTGCAATTCGCCACCCAATGTTTGGAAATAAAGATGGTTCTATGAATATTGGAGCAAATCTTGCAGTAAATACTGCAGTTATTCAAATGGAAGCTACTGTTGATGAATTAATAAATTCAACAGGAAAAACATTAAGAGAAACAAACAAAATGCTAGGAGAAGATGCAGGAGCATATTTACTTGTTCACTGTGGAGGAAGAAGATTAGGAATTGGAGATAGAATAGATGAAGTAGCAAAACAATTAAAAAAAGAAGCTAAAGGAGTTCCATTTATTACAATATTTACATTTGGTGAATATGGAGTAAAAGATCATGGAGCAAATACAACAGGAGGATTAATGCTTTCATTTACAGCTTTTGCTAAATGAAGAGAAGGGGAAAAACCACAAACTCAAGAAAGCAATTATAAATGTACATTAGAAACATATAAAACTAAAAATGGAGAAGCACAAATGATGATATGTAAAAATGTACTAAAAAAGGAGGAAGCAAGTATGAAAAATTTAATAGGATATGAATGGAAAGATGCATCAGATGGAGCAATAATTGAAGTAGTTAATCCTGCAACACAAGAATTAATAGACACAGTACCAAATGTTACAGATGAAGATGTTGATGAAGCAGTAAAAGTAGCAATTCAAGAACAGAAAAAATGGGAAAAAGTATCAATATATGATAGAGCAGATATATTATATAAATTTGTAGACTTGGTAGAAGAAAATAAAGAAAGATTAGCAACACTTTTATCAAATGAAACAGGGAAACCAATACGTGAAGCAAGAGGAGAAGTTGCAAATGTTCGTATAGGTGTAAGAGGATTTGTTGAAAGAGCAAAACACATGTATGGAGAAAGTATACCAGCAGGAACAGAAGCAGGACAAGAAACAACAATGCAAATAACAAAAAGATATCCTATAGGAGTAATTGCAGCAATAATTCCATTTAACTTTCCAAGTGACTTATTCTGCCAAAAAGTACCACCAGCACTTATGATGGGAAATAGTATAATTGTAAAACCATCAAATTACAATCCACTAACATTAATCGAATATGTAAAATTAATGATTGAAGCAGGAGTGCCAGCAGGATGCATTCAAATATTAACAGGAGATGGACCAAAAGCTGGTCAAGCATTAGCAAGACATCCAGGAGTACATCTTGTATCATTAACAGGAGGAACAGCTGCTGGAATACAAACAATGGGAACAGCATCAAAAAATCTAACACATGTAATGTTAGAACTTGGAGGAAATGATGCATTTATATTCCTAGAAGATGGAGATATGGATTTAGCTGTTAAAGAAACAATATGGGGAAGATTATATAATGGAGGACAAGTATGTTGCGCAAGCAAACGTTTCTTAATCCATAACTCAAGAAAACAAGAATTTATTGATAGAATGAAAGAGGTAATATCAAATCTAAAAGTCGGAGACCCAATGCAAGAAGACACAGATATGGGACCAATGATAAACATAAATGCAGCAAAAAGAATAGAAGAACAAGTAAATCAAATGGTATCAGAAGGTGCAACAATTGTTTGTGGAGGAAAAAGAGAAGATGCATATTACTATCCAACAATATTAGATAATGTTACAAGAGATATGGAAGTTGCAAAAGATATGGAAATATTCGGACCAGTAATATCTATAATAGGATTTGATAATGTAGAAGAAGCAATTGAAATTGCAAATCAATCTTCATATGGACTATGTGGATGTGTAATTTCAAAAGATTACTCAAGAGCAATGAAAATTGCAGACAGACTAGAATGTGGAGGAGCAGTTGTAAATGGTGCAAGTTTCTATCGTTCATTCGAAATGCCATTTGGTGGATGGAAACATTCAGGAATAGGAAATGAAGGTGTATTATCTACATTACAAGAAATGTCAAGAATAAAAACAATAGTGTTGAAAAATATATTGTAATTAATAGGAAGGAAACAAAATTATGAATAAAAAAACAATAATAATTTTAACAATATCAGTAATCGTTATTTTAATTATAGCAGGACTTATTTGGTTTTTTGTAGCAAATAAAAATAATAGTAATAATCAAAGTCAAGAAACTCCTGCACAAGAATCTAAAACACAAAAAATATATGATGAACTAAAAAATAGTGAAGCTTATCAATTTACAAGAAAAATAGATGATAACAATCAAGTTTTAATTGCAAAAAAAGGTGACAGAGCATATGAAAAAGAAATATTCAAAGGGAGCGAAACTAATTATTTAGTAAAAGATGGAGATTTATATCTATTAAGTGCCACAAATCAAAGATATTATATATATCAAAACAATGATGAAATCTTAAATTTAATTGTAAATGCTTTTTCTAAAATAGAAAATAAAACATATACAGAAGGAAAAGAAGAAATAAATGGAAAAAAGTATAATTACGAAGAATTTCAAGGAATACAAGAATTCTTAGTGGATTCAAATTTATATAGTGCAGATGAAACAAATATTAAAACAAGATTTTATTATTCAGGAAATGACTTAAAATATATAAAAACAATAACAGAAAATAACGAAGAATTATTAGAAATAAAAATAGAATATGAAGCAGATGATTCACTATTTGAAATACCAGAAGGATATACAGATGGAGATAATTCATAATTTGGGAACGTTGGGGACACGCCAAATTGTTCCAAAATTCTTTCAAATACTAGAAGTAGGCTATATTCAACTATAATTTAATTCACAAAAAAAGAAAAGTAAAAAGCAAATCCAACGCTCATGCAGATTATATATCTGCAACTTTTCTTGTATAAAAATAAAAAATATAGAAAGGATGATTATAAATGGCAATTAAATTCGTATTAAATGAAACATCATACTTTGGAGAAAAAGCAAGAGATGTTTTACCAGAAGAAATCAAAAAAAGAAATTTTAAAAAAGTATTTTTAGTAAGTGATAAATCATTAGTAGAAGCAGGAGTAACAGAAAAAGTAGAAGAAATTCTAAAAGAATCAGGAATAGAATATGATTTATATGATGAAATAAAACCAAACCCAACAATAAAAAATGTAACAGATGGTGTAGAGGCTTGTAAAAGATCAGGAGCAGATGTCATTGTTGCAGTTGGAGGAGGATCAAGTATAGATACATCAAAAGGTATATCAATAGTAATGACAAACCCTGATAGAGCTGATATAAAGTCATTAAATGGAGCATCTAACACAGTAAACAGAGGAATGCCAATAATAGCATTACCAACAACAGCTGGAACAGCAGCAGAAGTTACAATAAACTATGTAATAACAGATGAAGAAAGAAAAATAAAAATGGTATGTGTTGACCCAAATGATATTCCAATAGTAGCAATAGTAGATTCAGAATTAATGGCATCAATGCCAAAATCACTTGCAGCAGCAACAGGAATGGATGCATTAACACATGCAATAGAAGGGTATATAACACTTGCACATAATGAAATATCAGATATGTTCCACTTAAAAGCAATGAAAATGATATTTGCAAATCTAGAATCAGCAGTAAACGACAAAGATCAAAAAGCAATAAACATTATGGGAATGGCTCAATATATAGCAGGAATGGGATTTTCAAATGTAGGACTTGGAATATGTCACTCAATGGCACATCAATTAGGAGCTGTATATGACACACCACATGGAATAGCAAATGCAATGTTATTACCAACTGTATTAGAATACAATGGAGAGGTATGCTATGAAAGATATCGTGACATATTAAAAGAACTAGGATATCCAGCAGAAAAATATACAAAAGAAGAACTAATAAAAACACTTGTAGAAAGAGTAAGGGACTTAGGAGAAGCAGTAGGAATAACACAAACAATATCAGACTATGGAGCAAAACCAGAAGATTTCGAAATGCTTGCAGACAAAGCCATGGAAGATCCTTGCAAACCAGGAAATCCAAGAGAAACATCAAAAGAAGATTTTATTGCACTTTATAAAAAAGCAATGTAATAACAAAAATGGTCAATTGGGGACAGGTACCAATTGACCATTTTTAAAGTTTTTAAAGAGTTTTATTAAATTTTTCATAAATATTTTCAAAATGCTTTTTTAAATTAATAGGTTTTAAATCAGTATTAGTAAAACAATGTTTAGTTTCACCAGTAAGAACAAGATTACCAGAGTTTTTATCTGTAATTGTATATTGCATAACAAGTCTAACGCCATTAAAACTTTTAATACTTACATCAATCAATATAGTATCATTAAAAGTTACATGATGTTTAAAATCACATTGTACACCAAGAACAGGTATCATTATACCTAAACTTTCTAACATTGAATAAGGCATATCTAAAGCATCTAAAAAGGCACATCTAGCTTCTTCTAAAAATCTAATATAATTTGAATGATGAACAATTCCCATTCTATCAGTTTCATAATAATTAATTTTTCTTTCATAAATATAATTCATAATTTTATTACACTATCCTTTCTATGAGATTTTTGCATAAAAATAAGCCGTCCGAAAGGTTGAGATATAAATATTTTTTGTCAAAAACATAGCTGGGGTCTTCGCGTAGGTCTTTGACTAAAAATATTTATATCTCAACCTTTCGGACTCCTCTACAAAATTAAGTTTGAGCTGTAAGTTTACAATGTATTAAAATCAATTTTTTATATTATACTACTAGAAATATATTTAGACAAGTGGTATAATGACAAAAATGAAAACTAAAGAATATGAATAAGTAGTATAGATGTAAGCCTTTATACAGGCAAAACAAAAAAAGATAAAAAATGATTTTACATAGATAAATAAAAATATATAAGCAATTTAGGGCTGAATTATAACTACGAAAATGAAAAGAGGCAAAAATGAGAAGAATTAATGGAATTATAATGCAATATTTTGAATGGTATTTAGATTGCAAGCAAAATTTATGGAATGATATTACAAAAAATGCAGAGCATTTGGCTGATATTGGAGTTACAGCTTTATGGTTGCCACCAGCATATAAAGGAATTGGAGGCAAAGATGAAGTTGGCTATGGAGTTTATGATTTATATGATTTAGGAGAATTTGACCAAAAAGGCACTATAAAGACAAAATATGGTTCTAAAGATGAATATATAAATTGTATTAGAGCCTTAAATCAAGCTGGAATCGAAGCATATGCGGATATTGTTCTTAACCATAAAATGGGAGCAGATATGCTTCAAACAATACCTGCAACAAAAGTTGATTGGGGAAATCATAATTTGCAGATTTCGAGTCAGGAAACAGTTAAAGTTGCAACTAAATTTACTTTTCCTGGTAGAAAAGGAAAATATTCTGATTTTGATTGGAATTGGACACATTTTGATGGAATAGACTATGATGATAATACAAAAGAACATGCAATTTTTAAATTTAAAAATAAAGAATGGAATGCCGCTGTTGATGAAGAATTCGGAAATTATGACTATCTAATGGGAGCAGATATTGATTTTAAAAATCCAGAAGTTATAGAAGAATTAAATAAGTGGGGAAAATGGTATATTGAAACAACAGGAATAGATGGGGTTAGATTAGATGCTGTTAAACATATAAGTGCAGATTTTTATAGAAATTGGATACAAAAAATGAGAGATATATCTAAAGATGAACTATTTGCGGTAGGTGAATATTGGTCTGGTGATATTTCCAAATTACATAGATATATTACAGAAACAGAAGGAAAAATTTCATTATTCGACGTACCTTTACACTATAATCTATACAATGCTTCAAAAGATTTGAATTATGATTTATCTAAAATTTTAGAACACACTCTTGTTAAAGAAAATCCATCAAAAGCTGTAACTTTTGTAGATAATCATGATACACAACCAGGACAGAGCTTACAAAGTTTTGTTGAATCATGGTTTAAGCAAACAGCATATGCAATTATTTTATTAAGAAATGAAGGATATCCTTGTGTATTTTACGGAGACTATTTTGGGATTGAGCATGACAAAATTCCTCATGTAAAATATATTAAAACAATAATGGAATTAAGAAAAGAAAAAGCATATGGAATGCAACATGATTATTTTGACAATGCAAATTATATAGGATGGACATTAGAAGGTGATGAAGAACATATTTCTTCAGGGTTAGCTGTAATAGCAACAAATAGAGGGTATGGAGAAAAAAGAATGTATATTGGAGAAAAGCATGCAGGAGAAAAATTTATAGATGCATTATGCAACTGCCAAGAAGAAGTTGTAATAGATGAAAAAGGTTACGGAAACTTTAAAGTAAATGAAAAATCCGCCTCTATATGGGTTAGCAGTTAGAATCAATTCAATAAAATTAAGTATACTTAATTTAAATTGA
>CAJFQT010000082.1 GCA_904419095.1 uncultured Clostridia bacterium
TATTGGTGGTAGAGATACAACATCAAAAGAAATTGAATCTGTATACAAAGATTTAGAAGAAATTGCAAATACAGGAAAAGTAGAAAATCCTTATCGTTACTTAGGATTAAGAAGGGAGGAAAAATAAATGCCATATAATTTAAAAGAAGTTGTAGCAAATAAACCTTCTCGTTTTACAGAAGGACATAGAATGTGTGCAGGTTGTGGAGCTCCTCCTGTTGCAAGACACATAATGAGAGCATTAAAACCAGAAGACCATGCTGTAGTTGCCGTGGCAACTGGATGTATGGAAGTATCAACATTTATGTACCCATACACAGCTTGGACAGACTCATTTATACACACAGCATTTGAATGTGCAGGTGCCACATTATCTGGAGCAGAAGCCGCATACAAATCAATGAAAAAGCAAGGAAAATTACCAGAAGATAAACATACAAAATTCATAGCATTTGGTGGAGATGGAGGAACATATGATATAGGACTTCAATCACTATCAGGAGCAATGGAAAGACGTCATGACATGGTATATGTATGTTATGACAATGGAGCATACATGAACACAGGAATCCAAAGATCATCAGCAACACCAAAATTTGCTGACACAACAACATCACCAGCCGGAACAGTAATCCCAGGAAAAGCACAAGAAAGAAAAGATTTAACAAAAGTAATGGTAGGACATCACTTACCATATGTAGCACAAACACTAGCAATGAACAACTTTGCTGACCTATACCAAAAAGCAGAAAAAGCAATATACACAGAAGGACCATGTTTCCTAAACGTAATGGCACCATGTCCAAGAGGATGGGGATACCCAACAGAAGACCTAATGAAAATCAACAAACTAGCAGCAGACACATGTTACTGGCCATTATATGAAGTAGTAGATGGTGTATATCACATAACATACAAACCAGCTAAAAAATTACCTGTTGAAGAATTCTTAAAACCACAAAAACGTTTTAGACATATGTTTAAACCAGGAAATGAGTGGATGATAGCAGAATTCCAAAGAATAGTAGATAAAAGATGGCAAGAATTATTAGACTTAGAAGAAATGACAAACAAATAGGGATTTAGGAACGGTCCTTAAAATCCCTCCTAGGAGGGATTTTGGGGACCGTCCTTTAATTTTTTAAATTTTATATAATAAAAATTAAAAAATCCTGGAGACTTAATTGTATCTCCAGGGTATTTTTTTGCTTTAGAAATTAATTTTTCTTGCTTCTTCTTCAAACCATTTTTGTGCGTTATCCTCATCTTTTATGCAACACCAATTTGATGAGTTAGCTGTATATGCCCTCACAAATTCTTCTGGTAACTCGCTATTTTCAATGTCTATTATTTTTCTCCTACGCTCGAAATTAAACGTGTCTTCGTAGTATTTTACAAATACTTTATAAGCAACATCAACAATTTCTCTTGTTACTGCTAATTTCATATCATTTTCAGCAACATAATCACATATATAACGAATACTAGTGTTTATTTTGCATAAAACCTCCTGCTTATCTTGTTTTAAATTTATAAGTTGTTTTTCTTGTTCATATAATTTTTCAAGTAATTGTGGTATTTGTTCAGCATCACTATTGCTCGTATCTAAAAAATTTGACACTTCTTTCATAAAATCGTCTGTATTCACAGATTTAAATTTTTCTTTTAACTTATTAAATTTTTCTGAACTTAATAAGTCTTTTAGTTCTGAAGCTGTTACTACTGCTTCCTTCTTTTCTTCTAAAGTGCTTATTTCACATTCGATGCTTTCAATTTGTGCTTGCAATAAATTATACGCTTCAGCATACAATGCATATCCCCGACACTCTTGTTCAAATAACTTTTGAATGGTTTCTTGAATTTGTTCTTTTTTCATGTTTCTACTCCTTTTCTAAAGCCTTTTTCAATAAGTTTCTGCTTACACTATACCATATAATTATGTAGATTTCAAGTTTGATTTTTTACATATTTTTTATGATTTATTTCTTCTTTTCTATTAAAGAAATTTTATTCTTTCCTACTCCTAAAATTGCACATATAGTTTTATTACTCACTTTATATTTTTTATTTAAATAATCCTTAAATTTTAAAATTAAATAATTAGATTTTTTTATTTCATTTAAAGATGTTTGATATTCTTGGCATTATTCCTCCTTGTATTTTTACAATTATTTTTAAAATTTAGACTCAAATTCAATTATATTTTAGATTAAAAATTAAACTACAAAATCTCGATATATAATATATTAATAATTTTTCTATTGTATTTTTGTTAACATTCTGGAATTTTTTTATTTAGAATTCAAAATTAGTTTAAAATTAAATAATTAAATCTCATTAAACATCTGTATAACTAAATAGATTATGAATAAAATTTATAACTTTACTAAAATATTTCGAAAAAATTTAAAAATTTCTTTAAAATTTTTAAGGTCCGTCCCCAAAATTCCTCTTAGGGGGGATTTTGGGGTACGTCCCTAAATCCTTATTCTTCTTCTGGTGCTCCTACAGGACAAACTCCTGCACATGTTCCACAGCTTATACAAGCTGATTGATCTATCACAAATTTATCATCTCCTTGTGATATGCATCCTACTGGACATTCAGCAGCACATGCTCCACATGATATACATTTATCTGTAATTTTATATGCCATTTTTTTCACCTCCTTTAATTACTTTTTTTCATTTGTTTTAAATATCTTCTTCTTCTTTTATATCTTCTTTTTCTAAATTTTCTAGTTCTTCTAGCTCTTTTTGATGTTCTAGTTCTTCTTCATTGATTTGCTCTTGTACTACATCTTTTATTATTTTTACATCTTTTGCATCATATCTTTTATAACTATATCCTTCTTCATTTTGAAATTTTACTTTTAATCTTTCTTTTAATGTTTCTATACTGTCTACTTCTCCCTCTCCGTCTTCTGTTTTTACTATAGCTCCTACATGTGGTAATCTTGAAAGTTTTTCTGCATAAACATTGTCTTCATATTTTAAACAACACATTAGTCTTCCGCAGTTTCCTGATATTTTTGAAGGATTTAGTGATATATTTTGTTCTTTTGCCATTTTTATTGATACCGCTTCAAAATCTCTTAAAAATGTGCAACAACATAGTTCTCTACCACATACTCCATTTCCACCTATTCTTTTTACTTGATCTCTTACCCCTATTTGTCTTAGCTCTATACGCGTTTTGTAAATTGCTGCTAAGTCTTTTACTAATTCACGAAAGTCTATTCTTCCTTCTGCAGTAAAGAAAAATAAAATTTTACTTCCGTCAAATTTACATTCTACATCTATTAGATTCATTTCTAATTTATGTTTCTTTATTTTTTCTTGGCAAACTTTAAACGCTTCTTTTTCTGTTTTTTTGCATTGTTCATAATGCTTATTATCTTTATTATTTGCTATTCTTATTACTTTTTTTAATGGTTCTAGTATTTTTTCGTCTTTTATTTTTCTATTTGGAATTAATACCTCTCCATATTCTTCTCCTTGAGCAGTTTCTACAATTACTTTATCTCCTTTTTCAACTTTTAAGTATTTAGGATTAAAGAAATATATTTTACCTAATTTTTTAAATCTTACTCCAATGATGTTTTTCAAATTTCCACCTCTTTTATTTATGTTTTATTTATGAAATTGTTTCTTTCATCTTCAATAACATATTATCTATACTCATATCATAATTTGCGTTGGATTTCAACCTTTTTTTAGTATTTTCAACAATTTCTACACATTTTGCATATTTATATGATGTCTTTGCCAAACTTAATATTATGATATTTATAAATTCTAAAATATCAAATATTTCTTCTTTTGATTTATAAATTATTTCAGAAGTTTTAAGTATATCTATAATACTTTTTTCTTGAATCTTTTTTATTATCTCTTCTATATTTTCATACATTTCATATCGTTCCTGCATTTTTAATGCTTTTCCTATGCTTCCTTGATATGATTCTAACATTAAGCCACTTCTTACTTTTATTTGATATCTATTTTCTAAAAATTCTTTTAGTTCACTATTAGAAAGTTGTTCAAAATGCATTATTAAACAGCGTGATTTTATTGTACTTAAGAAAAAATTTTCATTTTTTCCTATTAATATTATTATTACAAATTCTGGTGGTTCTTCTAATGTTTTTAATAAACAGTTTTGTGCTTCAGGTGTCATTTTGTCACTATCATTAATAATATATACTTTTCTTTCTGATGTTATAGGTTTTTCTACAACTTTTTTCTGGAATTCTCTTATTGTATCTATTTTTAACGTGTTTCCTTCTGGCTCTATTATTTGAAAATCAGGATGGTTTTCACTGTTGAATTCCACACAAGATTTGCAGTAATTACAAGGTTTATTTTCCCCTAGACATAATATATTTTTTGCAAATTCTTTTGCTATTTCTTTTTTTCCAATTCCTTCTTCACCAATAAACATGTAACTATGTGATATTTGATTATTTTTTATTGCTTCTTCTAATTCTTGTTTTATTTTTTCATTTCCTATTATATTGTTAAACATAATTTTATCCTTTCTTATGGATTAATTATATGAAAAATCAGATTGCCTTTAAATTATTTGTTAATAATGTCATATTTTTATGCTAGAGCTATTATAACATATTAAATAATTTTCAGCAATCTGTTAATTTTTTATATTTTTACTATTTATTCTACTTTTCCCCATTGATTTAATGGCCAAATTCTTAAAGCAACTTTACTTTCTATTTTCTCTAAAGGTATACACCCAAAAGCTCTACAATCAGTACTATGTGTTCTATTATCTCCCATTGCAAATACACAATTATCTGGCACTACAAAATCATCAAATCCTGTGTATAATTCTGTATTTGATACATCTGTTACTATTCCATCTTGCAAATAATCTTCTTGCAATTCTTCCCCATTTATAAACACTTTTCCTTCTTTTATTTCTACATGCTCTCCTGGTAATGCAATTACTCTTTTTATATAGCTTTCTTTTCCTATTTCTAGTACATAATATGAAAATTTAGAAAAAATATTTGTTGGCTCATTTTCATACTTTGCTACTGGATTAGCTTCATCTATTTCATCCGCTCTGTATTGTTTTTTACTAGGTGCTTCAAATGTTATTATATCTCCTCTTTCTGGAAGTGTTTTTGTTGTTCTTCCCCATCTATTTAACCATAATCTTTGATTTTCTACCAATGTCGGATACATTGATACTTGTTTTACTATTGTTGGAGTTCCTATAAAGTATCTAAAAATTAATGCTAATATTACTGCAATTACTATACAATATACCCATTCTAACGCTTCTTTCACTCTAGGGCTAATTTTCAACTTATTTTCCTTCTTTCTTTTTTATTTTTGCCTTTCTATTATACATTAATTTTTTTTAGATATCAATTAATTTTTTAAATTATTTTTTCTTTTGTTCATAATATTTATCTAATCCTTCTTTTATAGCAACATTAATCAATTTAGTTATTGAAATTCCATATTCTTTTCGCATATTATCTAATTTTTCATACATTGATTCTCTTATAATAATTGATCTAGCAACACTTATTTCATTTTTTGGTTTTTGATATATTACTATTTTCTTATCTATATTAAAATCTTCTATACATGCATCTATTATCTTATTTACTGAGGCCTCTAATTTAGTTGATGCAATTTCTTTTAGTTCATCATATAAAGTTCCTTCTATTTCAGTTGATTTTTTTATAAGTTCTTCCTTTTTATTAAATTTTTGAAACCAATACATTTTATTAATCTCCTCTCTAATATCTTTAGATATTATTATCACTATAACATTTTGATTATAGCATAGAATTTCATCGCTTTTAACAACCCTTTTAGTTGATTTTATTATCTATTATTTCTTATTTTATCGACCTTAAGAGGTTGACTATTTCCCCCGTTTTTTATATAATCATACTAAACTATATAAAAGAAAGGATTTTTATATTATGAGTAAGTTATTCGATAAATATACTGAATTAAAGAGAAATAATTCTAATAAATATTACTTATTTAAGAGTGGAATTTTCTATATTTTCATAGACCAAGATGCATTATATATGTCTCCAATACTTAATTTAAAATTAACACATTTAAATGAAAAAATCTTAAAATGTGGATTTCCAATAAATAATATTGATAAATATTATTCAATATTTAAAACTTTACAACTTGATATCGATATAGTGGAAAATAACAATTCTAAAAATACACAATCTATAAATTGTAATGAATTTATCTTTAATATAGATACAAAAAAATTCTTGCAAGATATATCCTCTATAAATCCATATTCATTGTCTATTTCAGAAGCATTTCAATATTTAGAAGATATACAAGAAAAAGCCAATATTTTATTAAAAAAAATTAAACTATAGAAAGGAATAATATTTATAATGAACCAAAATAATTCTGCTGAACAACTTAAAATTTATCAAAAATATTTAGAACTAATCTATTATTCTAATAACATTGTTAGGAAATATCCAAAATCCGAAAAATTTGCATTAGTTCAAGAAAT
>CAJFQT010000083.1 GCA_904419095.1 uncultured Clostridia bacterium
AAAATGTATGCAAATGTAGTAAATGTGCAACTAAGAACCAAAAACTTTATAGACACATCACATCAAAGAAAATTACCAGAACCAACTGCAAGTACAAAAGAAATATACACAGTAGCAAAACAAATATTACAAGAAATGTATAAAAAAGGAACACCTATAAGGCTAATAGGATTAAGAGTAGATAACCTAACAGACAAAGAAAAAAGACAAGAACAAATATCACTATTCGACAATTTAGAAAATACAACTCAAAATGAAGAAAACAAAGAAAAACAAAAAAAACTAGACGAAACAATAGATAAATTAAAAGAAAAATATGGAAACAACCTAATAACAAGAGCAGGAAAAATGCAAGTTGAAGATTTTGTGAAATTTAAAAAATAATATAATAGTAATAATAAAAAAATACATCATAAGTAAAATGAATAATTCAAAAACAATAAAAAAAGGTAAAAAATAGGAAGTTGAAAAATTATGTAAATAGTAGTATAATTAAGATGTAGGCAAAAAGCTTAGCAGAAAACAAACAGAAAGAAAGGAAGAACAACATGTACAGAAGAAATGAAGTTTTAGTGGTGAAGGAAATTGGCAATTATGGCAGACCATATGAAAAAGAAGAGGACTACTTCTTATCAGGGAAAGAATTAGAAAGAAAGTACCCTGAATACACTGCTTTCCTTCAACCAGGGGTGGTTGCGGTTGTTGTAAATCTTACTACAAATAAAATAGTAAGAAAAGTATACAATAGGCCAATACCATTACCAGTTCTTTCGTAACAAACAAAATAGCCAAGAACTAGTGTACTAGCTCTTGGCTATTTTTTCTTTCATATAATAATCAAAATTCTTGACTTTTCTTAAAACAAACCAAAAAATACTTAATATCAAAATAAGAAATATCACTAGGCAAAGCTTCCTTAATAGGTTTAAGCTTTTCCATACCACATTTACGAATAGCATCAAAAACCAAATCCTTAGCATCCAAATTTATATAATTGCTCAAATCAATAGGCAAACCATTCTCAAAACAAGCAATCAAATGATTTTGAATAGTATTCAAAGTAAGACCTCTAATATTAGAAATTTCCAAAGGACTTTTTCCTTCCATAAACAAATTATAAGTAACAATTTTAGTATCTTCTTTATGAGGCTTTTCATCAACTTCAGGACTATCATGTTCCAACTTACCAGTACCTAAATAAGAAATTTCAGTACCCTTTTTATTTTGCAAATTCAAAAAATCATCCTTTTTAATATTATGTTCGCTAACATATCTACTAATAACGTTCAAAAAAACATCACCATATTGTCTAAGTTTATAATCACCAACACCGTCAATACAAAGAAACTCTTCAGAATTTGTAGGATACAACTTAGCCATTTGTTTCAAAGAAACATCAGCAAAAATAATAAAAGGAGGAATTCCTAAACTTTTAGACAAGTCCATTCTAACATCTTTAAGAATACTAAATAAATCAACATCAAAATCCTCATAATTTATATCAGTCATAGATTTAGATTTCTTATCAGATAATTTTTCAATTTTTCGTTTAATAAATACACTTTTATGATTAAATAAAACATCATCGGCTAAACGAGTAAGTTTCAAAACAGGATATTGTTCACCAACAGTAGCAATATAATTTTCAGAAATCAAAAAAGAAATCAAATCTTTAATAGTATCTTTAGAATAATCTTTCATAATACCATAAGTTGACAAATCATTAAAACCCATAGACCTTATTTTAGAAGTATTAGAGCCTTTCAAAACATCTGAAACAAGAGCTAATCCAAACCTTTCATGCATTCTTTTAATACAAGACAAAATTTTCTGACTATCTGTAGTAATATCAGTAACCTCAATTTCAGAATCACAATTGCTACAATTATGACACTCTGAAAAAGAAGGAATTTCACCAAAATACTCCAAAATATATTTTCTAAGGCACTTATCAGTATTACAATAATCAACCATATCATTCAACTTACTAATCTCATTTGAATGAGTTCTTTCAGAAGAACCCTGTTCAATAAGTAATTTATTAGTAACAATATCTGCACGACTAAAAAGCAAAATACAATCAGAAAAATCTCCATCTCTACCAGCACGGCCAGCCTCTTGATAATAACTTTCCAAATCACGAGGCATATTGTAATGAATAACATATCTAATATTAGACTTATCAATACCCATACCAAAAGCATTAGTAGCAATCATAACACTAGTTCTATCATAAACAAAATCCTCTTGACTTAAACTTCTTTCCTTATCAGTCATTCCACCATGATACTTACTCACACTAATAGACAACTTTTCCAAAGTGTCATATAACATATCAACAGACTTTCTAGTCAAACAATAAACAATACCAGAAACATCTAAATGATTCTGAATATAATCTACAATAAACTTTTTCCTATTCTCAGGAGACTTAACCGAAAAATACAAATTTTTTCTATCAAATCCGGTAGTAAGAACAAATGGATTAGATAAATGTAATAAATTAATAATATCATTTTTAACATCAATAGTTGCAGTTGCAGTAAAAGCAGTAACAACAGGTCTTTTAGGCAAATTTAAAATAACATCTGCAATCTCCATATAACTTGGTCTAAAATCATGTCCCCAGCGAGAAATACAATGAGCCTCATCAATTGCAAACATAGAAATATCAATTTTATTTAACAAATCCAAAAATCTATCAGAATTAAGCCTCTCAGGAGCAACATAAATAATTTTATACATTCCATTATATGCATTATTAATAATCTTAAAATATTGACTAGAAGACAAAGAACTATTAATAAAAGTAGCGGGAATACCAATCTGATTTAAATTATCGACCTGATCTTTCATAAGAGAAATTAAAGGAGAAATTACAATAGTAACACCATCAAAAAGCATTGCAGGAATTTGGTAACAAATAGATTTACCAGCACCAGTAGGCATAATACCTAAAGTATCTTGACCAGATATAATATGAGAAATAATTTCTTTTTGTCCACTTCTAAAATCGTCATAACCAAAATGTTTTTTTAATAAAATTTTTGCATCATCAATTGTTAAATTCATAAAAACCTTCTTTCCAAAATCTCCCTATCAATGACAATATTATACAGAAATATCAAGGCAAAGTAAATAGATAAAAGAATTTTTGCAATATTAAGACACAAAAAAATTTCATACTTAACAACTAATTTAAAACAACTTAACTTTTTACTAGATTAAATTATAAGAAACAATCTTTCAAGCATTAATAATTATCTGAAAACCATTAAAGTTAACAAAAAATTCTAAATAAAAGTAAAATTATAAAAGTAAAAAACAACTCAAAAGTTCATCTTAAAGTCTATAAAATTAATTTATTTTAATTTTGTGTCGCATTTTGTAAAATCACGCGACGAAAAAAGCTTGAAATATAAAGGAAAAAGGAGTATCATAAAAAAGTGCACAAAAGAAAATAAGAAAGGAGAAATAAATTGAAAACATTCTTTGGGGGGATTTTTATTGAAAAAGAAAAATTAGAGGAAGAAAATATATATCATCCTATAAAATTAGAATATTACAAAAAAATCAATGAAGAAGAATTTATAAATGGGAAAAATAATAAATTTGGAATAAGTGTAATAAAAACAGAATATTTACCTGAAGGAACTAAAGTAGAGAGAAAAGACATTAAATACTTAACAAATGATGAGAGTAAAGTAGACAAAATATTAAAATTGTTTAAGAATAACGAAGTAACACCAATAGGAGTTGAAGATATAATATGTGACTTATCTAAAACAATGTTTTAAAAAATTAAATATTTTTCAGAAATTCAATAAAAATTAAAATATAGAGCATATTTTATCATATAAAATGCAATGCTTATATACATTTATATAGGAATCTTTCAATAATATTGATAAGGTTCCTATTAATATTATAAATTCAAATTGTAAAATCGAAATTAACTTCAAATCACGAATTAAAGAAAATTAACAAAAAACTTGCAAAATTATAAAAATTAAGCTAGAATACTATAATAGAATAAAAATTAGGGAGAGGATATAATGGCAGATAAATTAGTTATAGTGGAATCACCCGCAAAAGCTAATACCATAAAAAAATTCTTAGGAGGAAACACAAAAGTTGTAGCATCAATGGGACATATAAGAGATTTACCAAAATCAAAAATGGGAATTGATATAGAACACGACTTTGAACCTCAATACATCAACATCAGAGGAAAAGGAGATTTAATAAAATCATTAAAAAAAGACGCAAAACAAGCAAAAAAAGTATACTTAGCAACTGACCCTGACCGTGAAGGAGAAGCAATTGCATGGCATTTAGCAAAAATATTAGAAGAAAATAAAGAAAAAATAACAAGAGTAACATTTAATGAAATCACAAAATCTGCAGTGCAAAAAGCAATAAAATCGTCAAGAGACATAGATGTGAATTTAGTAGACGCACAACAGGCAAGACGTGTTTTAGATAGAATTGTGGGATATAAAATAAGTCCAGTACTATGGAAAAAAGTAAAAAGAGGGCTATCAGCAGGAAGAGTGCAATCAGTAGCCGTTAAATTAATAGTAGACAGAGAAGAAGAAATAGAAAAATTCATTCCAGAAGAATATTGGAATATATATGCAGAACTAAAAGACGAAAAAAGCAAAAAAACATTTGAAGCAAGATTTTATGGAAAAGATGGTAAAAAGCAAGAAATCCATAAAAAAGAAGAATGTGATGAAATATTAGAAAACATAAAAGACCAAAAATATATAATCACAGAAGAAAAAAAAGGAGAAAGAAAAAGAACACCAGCTCCACCATTTACAACAAGTACAATGCAACAAGAAGCATCAAGAAAACTAGGATTCACACTAAAAAAGACAATGTCAATAGCACAGGGGCTATATGAAGGTGTAAAAATTCCAGAAAAAGGAACAATAGGATTAATCACATATATGAGAACAGACTCAACAAGAATATCAGAAGAAGCAAGAGCAAAAGCAAAAGAAGAAATCATAAAAATATATGGAGAAGAATTCTATGAAAACAGATATTACAAAACAAACAAAGATGCACAAGATGCACACGAAGGAATTAGACCAACATATATAGATATTACACCTGAAGACATAAAAGAAGCGGTAACAAAAGACCAATACAAGTTATACAAACTAATTTACAATAGATTTATGGCAAGTCAAATGAAACCAGCAATATATGACACAATGGCAGTAACAATAAAAGTAAATAACTATGACTTCAAGGCAAACGGACAAAACCTAAAATTCAAAGGATTTATGACACTATATGTAGAAGGAACAGATGAAGTAGAAGAAAAACAAGAAGGAATGTTACCACCATTAGAAGAAAAACAAGAAGTAAAACTACAAAAATTAAATCCAAAGCAAAGTTTTACAGAACCACCACCAAGATACACAGAAGCAAGCCTAGTAAAAGCATTAGAAGAAAAAGGAATAGGAAGACCAAGTACATATTCGCCAATAATCACAACAATATTGGACAGAAGATATATAGAAAAAATCCAAAAGCAACTATCTCCAACAGAATTAGGAAAAGTAGTAAATAAAATACTAACAGAAAACTTCAAAGACGTAATAAATGTAGAATTCACAGCAAAAATAGAAAATGAATTTGATGAAATAGCAGAAGGAAAAGAAGAATGGAAAAAAATGATAAGAGAATTCTATGGACCATTTGAAGAAGAAGTAGAAAAAGTAGAAAAAGAACTAGAACATGTAACAATAGAAGATGAAGTATCAGATGTACAATGTGAAAAATGCGGAAGAATGATGGTATATAAATATGGAAGATACGGAAAATTCTTAGCATGTCCAGGATATCCAGAATGTAAAAACACAAAACCAATAATACAAACAATAGAAGAACCTTGTCCAAAATGTGGAGGAAAAGTACAAGTAAGAAAAACAAAAAGAAGAAGAAATTACTATATATGTGAAAACAACCCAACAACTTGTGATTATATATCTTGGAATAAGCCTAAAAAAGGTGAAAAATGGGAAGAAAGTGAAAAAGAAGAAATAGAAAAAGAAATAAAAACAACAAAGAGAAAGAAAAAAACAAAATAAACTTAAGATAAAAGAAACCTCACTATAATGTGAGGCTTCTTTTGAAAAAATTTACAAACTGCTTGACAACAGCAACAATATTTGGTATCATTATAAAGTCCAAATGCGGGAATAGCTCAGTTGATAGAGCGTCGCCTTGCCAAGGCGAAGGTCGCGGGTTTGAGCCCCGTTTCCCGCTCCAAATTATAGTACTATTTTTATAAAAATAGCATATAATTTAATATACGGCGACATAGCCAAGTGGCTAAGGCACGAGTCTGCAAAACTCTGATCCCCGGTTCGAATCCGGGTGTCGCCTCCAATTTGAAT
>CAJFQT010000084.1 GCA_904419095.1 uncultured Clostridia bacterium
AAAATGAAAACATGGAAAAAAGTTCTATTAGTAATATTAGCGATAATAATAGCAATAGTAATATATTTTATATATAACAGTATAAAAATAGAAGGAGAAATTAGTTTAAGTGGAATGTTAGCAACAGCAGCAGGACACGACGAAAATACAAGAAAAAATCTAGGAGAATTTCAAGTATTAATAATGGGAGTAAGTACAGACCAAGCAGGAGTGGACTTAACAGACACAATAATGGTTGCATCATACAATCCAAATTCTCAAAGAGCAGTTTTACTATCAATACCAAGAGATTCATTTACAGGAAAAAATACTAAAAAAGCAACAGCATCAGAGAAGATAAATGCAATATATAATTTAACAAAAGATCCTCAAGAAACTTTAGATGCAGTTAATGAATTAACAGGATTAGACATAAAATATTATATGGTAGTAAAGACAGAAGCATTAATAGAACTAGTAGACGCAATAGGTCCAATTGAATATGATGTACCAACAAACATGAACTATGATGACCCAACACAAGACTTACACATACACATAAATAAAGGAATGCAAGAAATAGATGGTGAAAAAGCAGAACAGTTACTACGTTTTAGAAAAAACAATGATGGAACAACATTTCCAGCTGAATATGGAGACAATGATATAGGAAGAATGAGAAATCAAAGAGAATTCATAATGGCCGTAATAGACCAAACAGTAACAGCAGGGAACATCACAAAACTAGGACAAATTCTAGATATTGCAAGTAGAAATTTAATAACAAATGTAGACTTTAATGCAATAAAAGACTATTTACCATATGCAGTAGAATTCTCAACAGCAAATATGCAAACAGAAGTATTACCAGGAACAACACCAGATTTATCAAAAACAAACAACGTAAGTATTTATGTAGTAGATAAAGAAGAAACAGAAGCACTTATAAAACGATTATTCTATCCAGAAGAAGAAACAGGAAGTAGTACAGAAAACACAACAAATTCAACTAATGCAACATCAAATAATTCTACTACAAATAAAAAAACATCTACAAACAGCAAATCTGACATAAAAATAGAAGTAATAAATGGAAGTGGAGACAGTTCAAAATTACAAGATGCAGTAGATACATTAAAAAAAGAAGGATATGATGTAACAAAAACAGGAACAACATCAACAATATCAAAAACAATAATAACAAACAGAAAAAATTTAGAAACAGATGAATTAACAGAAATAAAAAATACATTAGGTGTAGGAAACATATCAACAAATAAATCTTCAACAAGTAAAGTAGATGTACAAATTATAATAGGAAAAGATTTTCAATAAAAAGATTAATCATAATAAATAAAAAATGTAAAAATAAAAATATTAAAGTAAACACAAAAAATAACAAATTAATATAGAATAAAACGAAAATGATTGATATATCAACATTTTCTGAAAAATATAAGATTGATATTAAATAAAAATAAAAGAATAGGGGGAAAGTAAAACCTATTCTTTTATTTATTACTTATAGATATCTATTTTTGTTTCTTTTTAGGGAAAAGTAACCTAATTAAAACAAGTAAAACCAAAACAAGTAAAACCATACCAGCAATTGTAACAATTGAATTAGAAGGAATAACACTATGAGAAGCAATCAAATCAGAAGAATATTCTTCGCCATCAATATTATACACAATTTTTCCAACAACCTGTCCTTGGGAAATAGGAGCAAATAAATTACTATTAAGTTCAATATCAAAAGGAACATCATCATTCATTTTAGAGGTTTCCATTAAAACAGAAATAGTTGCAGAAGCCACTAAATCCAAATCTTTTGTATCATCAGTTGCATTTGGGATAGATATACTAGAAGCGGTATATCCCTGTTCAATTAAAGTTTTAAAGCCATAATTTGCATATCCAAACTCAAATAACTTTTTAGAATCTGAAAACTTTGAACTACTGCCATTAGCATTAATCCTAGCAGCAAGAACAACACAAATTAATTCAAAACCATCTTTATTAGAAACAGAGACCAAACAATTTCCAGCCTCAGAAGTAAAACCAGTTTTACCAGCAATAGCATACTCATAATAACTATCATTAGCAACATTAGTTTCATTATTTATAAGCAAATTATTAGTTGTAGTAAAAGACCTAGCTTGATATTTATTAGTAGCCGGAATAGAACAAGACTTCAAACCAGCCAAATGTCTAAAAGTATTATTTTCCATACAATATTTCATCAAAATAGCCAAATCATGAGCAGTAGTATAATGATTCTCATTTTGCATACCGCTAGGATTAGTAAAATGAGTATTAGCCATTCCAAGTTCAGAAGCTTTTTGATTCATTAAATTTGCAAATTCCTCAATAGAACCAGAAATATAAAAAGCCAAAACATTAGCAGCATCATTAGCTGAATGAACCATTAAAACTTGTAATAATTGATTAACTGTAAGCTGTTCATCAGCCTGCAAAGCAGCAATAGAATATCCAGCAGGAATAGAAGAAATAGCAGAATATGGCACGGTCACAACATCATTTAAATTTCCATTCTCTAAAGTTAAAATTGCAGTCATTATCTTAGTTGTACTAGCTGGAAACATCCTCTGTTCAGAAGCTTTATCATAAAAAACTTCACCAGAAGAAGAATCAATAAGAATTGCAGCCTGAGCAGATATTTCAGGAGGCTCAGAAACTGCAAAAGATATATTAGAAAAAATTAAACACATTAATAAAATAAAAACTAAAAAAGAAAAAAATTTCTTAAAAATCATTTGTATAACAATCCTTTCGTAAGTTAAATCTAAGAATAAATATACAATAAAACAAAAAAAATTTCAATAAAAAGGAGGCAATATATGAAAAATCTTACAAAAAAACAAAAAATAATTTTAATGTTAATATTCGTAATAATTTTTGCAATATATCAGATATATAAAACAAAAGAAGAAAAAAATAATAACATAAACGAATTACTAGAAATAAACAATATAGAGCAAAACAAAACAACTGAAACAACAAAAAAGAATGAAGAAAATCAGGAAAACAAAAAAATAATAATACACATTTCAGGGCAAGTAAATAATGAAGGAGTATATGAATTAGAAGAAGGAAGCAGAATAATAGATGCAATAAATAAAGCAGGAGGAGTAACAGAAACAGCAGACACAAGCCAAATAAATCTAGCAGAGAAAATTGAAGATGGAGCAAAAATATATGTACCAGCAAAAGGAGAAGAATCAGTAGAAACAAACAGTCAAGAAGGAAAAACTACAAAAAATACCAAAAATATAGCACAAGACAAAGAAACAAAAAGCAAAAAAATAAATATAAACACAGCAACAGAAGAAGAGCTAGACACATTACCAGGAATAGGTCAAGCAACTGCTCAAAAAATAATAGAATATAGAAAAGAAAATGGAAAATTTTCAAAGATTGAAGACATTAAGGATGTTAGTGGGATTGGAGATAGTAAATTTGAGAAGATTAAGGATTTAATAGAAGTATAGTTAGGGATTTAGGGACGGTCCTTAAAATCCCTCCTAGAAGGGATTTTGGGGACGGACCTTTTAATAAAAAGTAAAAATATCGTAATTTGTATAAATGATATTTTTACTTTTTTGTTTTTGGTAGAGGAATGTTTGAGGATTCACTATATGTGTGTATGATGTTGAAAGGCTTATGGGTGTAAAATTTGTGAGTTGTTTGACTGCTGGTAGTATGGAAATATGTTTAAGTCCTTTTTGAGTGATATGGAGGGAGTTTTATTTATTTTTTATTTGCTATATTGGTTAAAATTTAAAAATACTCAATTGGGGGAGAGGTAGGTTTAGAGAATGGTTCATTGGGGACAGGTCCCAATGAACCAAAATGGTCAATCAGGGACAGGTACACATTAACCAAAACGGTTATCGTGTACCTGTCCTTTATGAGCCAGTAAAATAAAAAATGGCAATATTTTTATCATAAATATTACCATTCTAAGAAAATTTATAATCCTAATTTTGCTCAAAGCGTACCTGTCCCCATATGACCAAAATGGTCAATATGTACCTGTCCCCAATAGACCATAAATTAATTATTCAACATCTTTTTTCCAAAGACCATGTTTATTACAATAAGCATAAATTGTAGAGCCAGGGATATAAGGAAAACGACACTCAGCATTTTGTTCAGGATATAATCTAACAAAAAATTCCTTATTATCAGCAACTAAGCAAATCCACTCAATAAAATGTTCCTTTTCCATTACATGATTTACATTAACAAAAATTTCATCCTCAACTAATTGATATGTAGGAATATGTTTTTCAACAGCAGCATCAACTGAATTAGGAACTAAAAGTTTCATTTCCTCACCACAACACTTAATGCCACAATTTTCACAAGTACAATCCTCAATAACTTTAACTAATGCACCACAAGAAGCACATTTTTTTATTAATAACTCATTTTTCATAAATAAAAACCTCCTTAAAAAATTAATAACAGTATATCATATAAAAAAACATTTAACAAATAAAAAATTAAAATTGATAAAAAATTTTAGATATGATATATTAAATCAAAAGAAAGGAGGAAAAAATGAAGGCAGAAACAATACACTTTAAAGCAACAGATAATGTCAAATTAGACGGAATAATATATAAAGCAGAAGAAACAACAAAAAGAATATTAATATCAACACATGGAATGATAACAAACTGTATAAAAGAAAGAGACGAAATAATAGCAAAAGAAATAGAAAAAATAAAAATAGACACACTAGTATATAACAACAGAGGGCATGATATAATGAGTTTTATAAAAAAACAAAATGGTGAAGAAACAATAGGAGGAACAGCATTTGAAGATGTAGAAGAATGTACAAATGACATAGAAGGAGCAATAACCTTCTGCTTAGAAAAAGGATACAAAGAAATTTATTTAATGGGACACAGTCTAGGATCAACAAAAACAGTCTATACATACAATAAATTAATAGAAAATAACCAAAAAACAATATTAGAAAAAATAAAAGGAATAATTTTATTATCACTAATAGACATTCCAACAGTATTAAGAATATATCTAAATACAAGATATCCAGAAATGTTAACATATGCAAAAAATATGGAAAGAGAAAAAATGGAAAATGTACTAATGCCAGAGACAGCATTTCTATATCCAATTAGTGTAAAAACATTTTTAAAATACGCAAGGGACTACGAAAATATAAATTTTGCACGTTTTTCAGAAAAACAATATGAATTCAAAGAATTAAATAATATAAAAGTACCATTAATGTTAAGATGGGGAAATATAAAAGAAATGATTTTACAAAAGCCAGAAGAGTTATGCAATAATTTGAAAGAAAAAATTTCAAATAAGCAATTAGATATTGGATACATAGACGGAGCAAACCATAGTTATAGAGGAAAAGAAGAAATTTTAGCAAAAGAAATAAAAAATTTTTTAGAAAGAATATAAAAAAATAAATTAAAGTCATGAATTTTAACAAAATTAAATAAAAAAGAAAATTAATTTTTACAAATGAGAATAGAAAAATTAAAAAATAAATAAAATTCAAGAACAAGGGGGAATGAATAATGGCAAAAATAGATTTGCTATGTCATAGCAGTATAAAAATATCTGGAAACAAGATAATATACATAGATCCATACAACATAAAAGAAAAAACAAATGATGCAGACTATATTTTCTGCACACACTCACATTATGATCATTTTTCAACAGAGGACATAAAAAAAGTAAAAAAAGAAGGAACCAAAATAGTAATTGTAAAAGATGCTAAAGAAGAAGCATTAAAACTAGTTTCAGAGGATAACTTATTAGTAGTAGAACCAGACAATAATTATAAAATAGATGAAATAAACTTTAAAACAACATATGCATACAACATAAACAAAAATTTTCATCCAAAAGAAAATAAATGGGTAGGATACTTAATAAATTTTGAAGGAATAAATTATTACATTGCAGGAGATACAGATAATATTCCTGAAATACAAAACATTAAATGCGATATCGCATTTATTCCAGTAGGAGGAACATATACTATGGATTATAAAGAAGCAGCAAATTTAGCTAATATGATAGATGCGAAAGTAGTTATACCTACACATTATGGATTAATTGTAGGAGATATAAAAGATGGAGAGAGGTTTAAAGAATTAGTAGAAGGAAAAGAAGTTAAAGTTCTAATTCAATAGGATAGTAAAAATGGATATTATAAAAAATAAAGGCTCAATGTTAATAATTTTGGAGAATTTTTCAAAGTTTTCAATTTACAACTATTGACATTGAGTCTAAACAATTAAATGAATTGGACTAAAATTACGCAAATTTATAAAAAAGAGTTTCA
>CAJFQT010000085.1 GCA_904419095.1 uncultured Clostridia bacterium
GGAAATGGTCTGTGAATGTTGCCATCCAAATTGCATCAGCACTAGAAGTTGCTCATAGAAATAATATAATACATAGAGATATAAAACCACATAACATAATAATAACAGAAGATGGAGTTGCAAAGGTAACAGACTTCGGAATAGCAAAAGCAGTATCAAATTCCACAATAACAGCATTTGGAAAAACGATAGGTTCAGTACATTATTTCTCACCTGAACATGCAAGAGGAGGGTATACAGATGCAAAATCAGACTTATATTCTTTAGGAGTAGTAATGTATGAAATGTTAACAGGAAGAGTACCATTTGATGCAGATACACCAGTATCAGTAGCTTTAAAACACATGCAAGAAACACCAGAAGAACCAATAGAAGTAAATCCAAATATTCCAGTAGCGATAAATCAAATAATAATGAAAGCATTAAAAAAAGAACCAGAATTACGCTATCAAACAGCAACAGAAATGTTAGAAGACTTGAGAATGGCATTAAAAAATCCATCAGGAGATTTTGTTGAGCAAAGAGAATATGACCCAACAGCAGTAACACAAAAAATATATACAAATAGAATAAAAACTTTAGAGCAAGAAAATCAAAATTCAAAAAATAATAAAAATGGAAAAGACAATAAATTAAAAAGATTTATAAAAAATCATAAAGGTTTAAGTATATTTATAGGAATAATATTACTATTTACCGTAGCATTTGGAGGAACATTAGGAATATTAAGTCTAACAAATCCAAAAGAAGTAATTCTTCCAAATTTAGTAGGCTTATCAAAAGAAGAAGCACAAACAGAAGCAGAAAATGCAAAACTAAAATTTGAAGTTTCTTCAGAGGAATATAATACAGAAGTACCAGAAGGATATATAATAAGCCAAGATCCAAAATATGCTGAAAATTACAATGTAAAAGAAGGAAGTACAATAACAGTAGTAGTAAGCAAAGGAACGGAGAAAACAAAAGTACCAAATGTAGAAGGAAAAGCACAAGATGAAGCAATAAAACTAATAGAAGATGCTAAATTAAAAGCAGAAGTAGTAGAAGAAACAAGTCAAACAGTAAAAGAAGGATATGTAGTAAGTCAAGAAACTGATCCAGACACAGAAGTTTCAGCAGGAGACACAGTAAAAATACATGTAAGTACAGGAACAGGAATAAAACAAGTCCAAATGGTAAGCGTAATAGGAGAAACAGAAGCAAATGCAAAAAGTAAAATAAGTAGTTTAGGACTAAATGCAACAGTAGTATATGAAGAAGATACAAGCAAGGACAATGGAGTTGTTCTAAAACAAAGTGTAAACTCTGGAACAACAGTAAATGAAGGAACATCAGTAACAATAACTGTAAATAAAATTGCAGAGACTAAAAGTATTACAGCAACAATAAACGTAAAAGCAATCACAGGAGGATATACAGAAGAAAAAGAAGAAAAAGAAGGAAACAACACAGCAACATCATCAAATACAACTACACAAAGTACAACAGTAAAAGTTGTAATAACAGTTGGAGGAACAACAGTATATAGTGATTCAAATGTAGACAAAAATACAACAAATAAACAAGCAACAATATCAGGAAAAGGAACAGCAGACGTTGTATTAACAATTACAGATAGTAACGGAGGCAATTGGGTAAGAACACAAAGTGTAAACTTCAATAACTCAACATCAATAAGTTTCCAATAGGGACTACTTGGGATACGCAAAAACGTTCCGACAAAAACTGAATAAATTAGAGAGACAGAAGAATGAACCATTTTAGAAAAAGTTAAATGGTTCATTTAAAATATAGATAAAATCTAGTAAAGTATTCAAGAATATAAAGAAAAGGAGAAAGAATGCAGGGATTCATAATAGAAAATATAGCAAATTTATATAAAATAAAAGACAAAGATAATATATTTGAAGCAACAGCTAGAGGTAAATTTAAAAAAGACGAAATAACACCAGTAGTAGGAGATTTTGTTGAATATGACATTATAGATCAAGAAAAGAAGAAAGCGGTTATCACAGAAATTAAAGAAAGAAAAGTATATATAAAAAGACCAAAAATCGCAAATATAACACAGATAATTTTTGTAATTTCAAGCAAAGACCCAAGGCCAGACTTATTAATGTTAGACAAACAATTAGCATTTGCAGAATACTTACATATAAAAAGCATAATTGTTTTAAATAAAATAGATTTAGATAAAAAACAAGAATTTGAACAAATAAAAAAAATATATCAAGATATTGGATATAAAGTAATAGAAACAAATGCAAAAGATAGAATAGGAATAGAAAAATTAAAAGAAGCAATGAAAAATGAAATAAATGCATTTTCAGGAAATTCAGGAGTAGGTAAATCAACCCTAATAAACGGAATTTTCAAAAAAGACATCACAGAAGAAGGGAAAATTAGTAAAAAGAATAAAAGAGGAAAAAATACAACAACAGCAATAAAACTGTATGAAGTAGTAAAAAATACTTGGATTGCAGACACACCAGGTTTTTCAACATTTGAAATAAATGAAATAGAAAGCACAGATTTAGATAAATATTTTAAAGAATTTAAAGACAGAATAAAAGACTGCGAATTTATAGGATGTACTCATATTAAAGAAGAAAACTGTGGAATAAAAAAAGCAGTAGAAGAGGGAAAAATAAGTAAAGATAGATATGAAAGATTTTGCAAAATTTATAAAGAGTTAAAAGAAAAGGAGAAAAGAAAAAAATGGTAGAAATTTCAACATCAATATTATCAGTATTAAAAGGTCAAGAAGCGAAAACTTTTTTTGCACTGGAAAAAGCGAAAACAGATTATTTTCATATAGATGTAATGGATGGAAAGTTTGTTGAAAAAAATACTTATAAAAAAATGTTCGAATATGCTTCATACATAAAGAGAATATCAAATGTGCCATTAGATGTTCATCTAATGGTGGAAGACGTAAGAAGTGCAATAGATGATTTTTCAGCATTAGAACCAAATATTATAACATTCCATTATGAAGCATGCAAAGATGATGAAGAGGTAAGAGAATTTATAAATCTTATAAAAGAATATAATGCAAGAGTTGGAATAAGTGTAAAGCCAGATACAGATATTGAGAAAATATATGAATTTTTACCATATATTCATAATGTATTAATAATGACAGTAGAACCTGGAAAAGGTGGACAAACACTACTTACAGATATGCTAGAAAAAATAAAAAAATTAAAAGAATATATAGAGAAAGAAAACTTAGAAGTTGATATAGAAGCAGATGGAGGAATAAACCTTACAACAGCACCAAAAGTAAAAGAAGCGGGAGCAAATATTTTGGTTTCTGGAACAGCTATTATAATTGCAAAGGATTATAAAGCTATAATTGATGAGTTAAAACAGTGAACATTCCTAATTAGATAGCCAAACAAATTCTAGTATTCATATTCTCATTAAGGTATCGAACGGAAAAAATTAGAAATACATTATCATCCACCTTTCAGACTATTCTACAATATTCAAACTAAATTATAATAATAATCTAATCAAAATAAGTAAAATAAAAAATAGCGAATTATTTTAATCGCTATTTTTTACTTCAATAAAATTTTAATAGAATTATATTATTCCTTTTTAGTATTATCTGTTTTGTTATTATCATTTGATTTCTTAGTTTCCTTAGTATTTTTGCTGTCTTTCTTATTATTAGTTTTATCAATATTTTTTACTTTGTTAGTTGAATCAGAATTTTCATCTATTTTTTTATTAAAAACAGAAGTTAATAAAATTCCAAAACCAAGAACCATTGTAATTAAAGAAATTATAAATCCTACATTATAAGGAATTAAACATAAAGCCCAGATAACAATAGCGGTAATAATTAAAACTCCAAATATTCCGATTTCTTTATTAATATTTAATTTCTTACAAATATAATTATTTAAACCAATAACAAATACAGATTTACTTATTGCAAGAAGTAAGAAGAATATAGATGCAAAAAGTAAAGAAATTGTAAATGTAATAGGAATAAACATTAATGCTATAATTACTAAAGGAATAAGAATAATTCCTAAAATACCAGAGATAACAATCCATAAAGCTTTATTTTTTCCATTTATATTTGAAGGTTGTTTTGCTCTATTTTTTATAAATAATCTAACTAACCAAAGTACAATAACTAATATTAAAAAGCAACCTAGAGAAATAAAATAATTTGCAATATTAGAATTACTGTAATTTAAAGAAGAATATTTAATATTTCCAGAAACACTTCCTTCAGGAATACTTATTTCAGAAGGAGATGAATAATTTAAATCTCCATAGATTAAACCATTTGCAGAAGTTTCTTCATTTACAAAAGATAAAGAAGAAGAACTTACAAATGCATTTCTTCCAACAGTTCCATAAAAATTAAAATTCTCAGAAACAGATTTTAAATCACGATAAACATAACCATTATTAATAGTGATATTTTTAGAAACTGAATATACATCATAAACAATACCATTAATTTCAAGATTATTTGAAACTACAAACAAATTACCTGAGATATATGATGTTTGGTCAATAGAGACATTATCACTACAAACAAAAACATCACCAGCAATTTGTGAAGTAATTGTAACGCTTTTTGCCATTACAAATACATTGCCATCTACCACATAATCAATTGTAATAGAATCTCCAGTTAAATAAACATCTTCAGATTTCATACTTGTATTTTGTGTCTCTTCTTCAGTAGCCATTTCTTCAGAAGAAGTTTCGTCTACAGGTTGCTCTTCATTAGTATTCTCTGTTGTTGTTTCTGCTAAATCATTTTGGTCAGAAGCAGTATTTTCAGTATCTACTGAAATTGGCATCACCTCATATTCTGCTGACACGAATGATGTCATAAAACAAAGTATAATTGCTACAAAAATTGCAATAAATTTTGATTTAGTTTTCAACATAAATCCCTCCTATGTATAAAATTTTATATGTAAAATATATATCTTTATAGATTTTTTGTCAATTGTTTTGTAAATAAAAATACTTATTTTGATGTTACAATTCAGTCTAGTATAGAAATAAGCCGTACAAAATTTAGTCTGAATAGTAAAAAAAGCCACTAAAACGAATAGTGACTTTTATGAGGTAGTTATAATAACAAAGACATAAGAAAATAAAAACTATTTTTTTAAATCTTCATTAGATGCAGAAACAAAATAAGCACACTCAGAATTACTAATAGTATCTGAATATTCTATTTTGCTGTAAGAACACTGCCCATCTTTTTGATAAATACAATTTAAAGAACAATTAATATTTGTCAAAAAACTCACCTCAATAATATTATTAACAAGAAAAAATATTATATTCAAAAATTTATAAACTTTTCTGATAAAATTTACAAAACTGTTTAACAGTACATTTATCACATTTTGGATGTCTAGCTACACAAGTATTTCTACCATGCCAAACGAAAAGATGATTTATATATTTTAAAGAATCTTTTGGAAAAAATTTAATTAAATCCTGCTCAATTTTTGAAGGATCAGTTTCTTTAGAAAGTCCCATCAAATTTGAGATTCTTTTTGCATGAGTATCAACAGCGACACCATTTGCAATTCCATAAACTTCAAGTAAAATAACATTTGCAGATTTTCTTCCAACACCGGCTAATGTAAGTAAATCATCCATATTATTTGGGACTATTCCGTTAAAATTTTCAAGAACTTGTTTAGCACAAAGCTTTATATTTTTTGCCTTATTTTTATAAAAACCACAAGGATGAATAATATTTTCTAGTTCTTCTATATCTATAGAAACATAATCTTGAATACTAGGACAACGTTTAAATAAAGTAGGGGTTGTGAGATTAACTCGTTCATCAGTACATTGGGCTGAAAGCATAACAGCAACAACCATTTCAAAAGGAGTAGAAAAATCTAAGCTACAAGTTGCATCAGGATATGTTTCTTTCAAAATTTCTACAATTTTTTTTGCATATTCTTTTTTCATTTATATAATCATTCCTTCCTAAAGATGAATTTAAAATTAATATATTAAAATAAAAGCTACTATTTAATCTTCATTTAATAAAATAATTTATTTAACACAATAATATAATACAATATAATTGAAACAAAGTAAAGTTACATAAAAGGTAACAATTAGTCAAAAAATTAATATAATATAGTAAAAAGGAGGGAGTAAAAATGCTATTTTGTGTATTAAAAAAGACAATTGGAGTTGCATTAATAGGTTTAGGAATAGGAATATTGCTAGTACTATTACTCCCTGTAACAGGTTGGCTATTTTTAATAGGAGTAGCATTGGCTTGTATTGGAATAATGTGGCTTGCATGTTAAATTAGTCA
>CAJFQT010000086.1 GCA_904419095.1 uncultured Clostridia bacterium
ACCTCATCATCACCAATAACAATAACATAAGGAATTTGAAGTTTATCAGCATACTTCATTTTAGCTTTTAATTTTTTATCATTCAAATACACCTCTGTATTTATACCATTTGCTCTCAATTTACTAGCAACCTTTATAGGAAATTCCATATCATCAAGCATTGGAACAACCAAAACTTTAGAAATAGATTTTTGCTTTGCCTGAATCAACTTCAATTCATTCAATTTATAGAACAATCTTGTCAATCCAATTGAAATACCAACACCTGGCAATTTTTTATCTGTATAATATTCAGCTAAATTTTCATATCTTCCACCAGAACAAACACTACCTAATTCTCTATAATCATTCAAAAAAGTCTCATATACTGTTCCAGTATAATAATCAAGTCCTCTTGCAATAGTCAAATCAACATTAAAGTTCTTATCTGGAACTTGAAAGGCTCTTACATATTTAACAGTTTGTGTTAACTCTTCAAGACCTTCTTTATATGTATCATTATCTATGCCCAATTCTGCTAACTTTTCTAGTTTTTCATCAGAAGTTCCTTCTATTTCTATAAATCCTATTATCTTATCAATTGCTTCGTTTGACACATCCAATTCTTGTAATTCTTTTACTACTTCTTCTTTTCCTATTTTTTCAATCTTATCTATTATTCTCAATATCTCTGTTGAATTTTCTTTTTGATTTATACTCTCAAATAGTCCATTCAATAATTTTCTATTATTTATTCTAATAGTAAAATTATCAAAACCTAGCTCTTTAAATACATTATAAATAACACTTGGAATTTCAGCATCATTCATTGTATTTAACTCGCCATCACCAATTATATCAATGTCACATTGATAAAATTCACGAAATCTACCCTTTTGTGCTTTTTCTCCTCTATATACTTTTCCTATTTGATATCTTCTAAAAGGGAAACTTAAATTCCCATAATTTTTTGCAACAAACTTTGCAAGAGGAACAGTTAAATCAAATCTCAAAGATAAATCTGTATCACCTTTTTGAAAGCGATAAATTTGTTTTTCAGTTTCTCCTCCTGCCTTTGCAAGTAATACTTCTGAAAGTTCTATAATTGGTGTATCTAATGGCAAAAAGCCAAATTTTTGATAAGTTTTTTCTATAGTATTTTTTATTTGCTCAAATAATATTTGTTCTTCTGGTAATAACTCCATAAACCCTGCTAATGTTCTTGGTTCTGTTTTACTCATAACTTCACATTCCTTTCATTTTTAACTTTAATTTTATATTGGTTTACATTTTATCACAAAATTTATTAATCTGCAATATTTTCAAAATCCAAGTTTTAGGTTACTACAAATATGAATTAGAACATTTATCCATAATAAATCCTCAAGTGCAAAAATGCATTTATTTCAAATCTATATCTAAAATTCCCTTTTCAAATCCAAATATAAATGTTTTTCTACCTCAATTTTTGTTGGTCTTCCATGTCCAGGATATACAATTGTTTCTTCTGGTAACACTAATAATTTATTTATAATAGAATCCATTATTTCTTCTCTACTAGATGTTGGTAAATCTGTTCTTCCCCATGTTCCAGCAAACATTGTATCTCCTGCAAACAAACATCCTTCTTGTTTGCAATATAATGAGGTACTTCCTTTGGTATGTCCGGGTGTATGTATTACTTGAAATTCTATATTGCCCAAGTGCAATAAATCTTTATCATCTATTCTTGAATCAGCTTCTAATTCAATCTCTGGTATGTCTATTAATTCTGATAGATTAATATATTTATCATTAAGTCCATCACTATCAAATCTATGTATTAATATTTTTCCACCACATCTCTGCTTTAGTTCTGTAACACCTCCTATATGGTCACTATGACAATGTGTTAAATAAATATATTTAAGTTTACCATTTAATACATTTTTTATTAAATTCTCTATTTTTTCTACATCTCCTGCCGGATCTATACACATTATTTCTTTTGTATCTTCGTCAAATATTATATAACAATTTGTTGGATCTCCAATCCATGTTTTAATTTGTAATCTTTTTAGTATCATTTTTTCTCCTTTGTTAATAATTTTTATTTTTAATTTTTAGGTCCGTCCCCAAAATCCCTCCTAGGAGGGATTTTAAGGACCGTCCCTAAATCCCTATTTTTTTCTTCTTACATCATATACACTATCTACTTTTCTTATTGCCTTTAATATCTGATTTAGTTCTTGAATATTTTCTACTTCAACACTAACGTCTATTATTGCTATATGTTCTTTTGTTGTTTTTGTATTTACTCCTACTAGTTTTGCTTTTGCTTCTTTTATTGCTGTTAGTACATCCACTAATAATCCTGTTCTGTCATTTGCAAGTACTTCTATATCTACTTTGTAGATTTCATTTGCTTCTTTGTACCATTCTACATCAATCATTCTATTTTCTTCTGATAGTAAGTCTTTTACATTTGCACAGTCTTTTCTGTGTACTGATACTCCTCTTCCTTTTGTTATATATCCTACAATTTCGTCTCCTGGCAATGGATTACAACATTTTGAAAGTTTAACTAAACAGTTGTCAATTCCTTTTACTACTACACCAGAACTTGATGGTTTTGTTTTTCTTTCTTTTTGAATTTTAGCAAGTTCTTGCATTTTCTGTTCTATGTCTTCTTCTTTATGGTCCTTTCTATACTCTTGTAATACTCTTGCTATAATTTTTACAGCTGAATTTGCACCAAATCCTACTGCAGCATACATTTCGTCTAAATTTTTGTATTTGTATTTTTCAAGCATTGGATCTATATATTGATTTTTAAATAGGTCTGCATGTGTATATCCTATTCTTTTTATTTCTTTTTCTATTAAGTCTTTTCCTTTTTCTATGTTTTCTTCTTTTTGTGCTTTTTTAAACCAACTTTTAATTTTATTTTTTGCTGCAGTACTTTTTACAAATTTTAGCCAATCTCTACTTGGTCCTTTTGAATTATCTGATGTTATTATTTCTATGATATCTCCACTTTTCAATGGGGTTATTATTGGCATCATTTTACTGTTTATTTTACAACCTACCATATGATTTCCAATCTCTGCATGAATTGTATAGGCAAAATCAATTGGTGTTGCTCCTCTTGGTAAGACCTTTATTGCTCCTTTCGGAGTAAATACATATACCTCATCTTCAAAAAGTTCTTTCTTTAATGTATCTAAAAATTCTTGTGGGTCTTGTAAATCTTTTTGCCATTCTAGAGTTTCTCTAAGCCATGCTAATTTATCTTCTTCTACCTTTACAGATTGTTTTTTACCAAAATAACTTGCTTCTTTATATGCCCAATGTGCTGCTATACCATATTCTGCTACTCTATGCATGTCCCAAGTTCTTATTTGTACTTCAAATGGTGTCCCCTTTTCTCCTAATAATGTTGTATGGATTGATTGATACATATTTGGTTTTGGAACCGCTATATAATCTTTGAATCTACCTGGCATTGGGCTGTATAACTCATGTACAACTCCTAATGCTGCATAACAATCTTTTACAGAATTTACCAAAATTCTAAGTGCAAATAAATCATATATTTGGTCTAATGTTTTATTGTCTCTTTTCATTTTTCTATAAATACTGTATAAATGTTTTGCTCTTCCTGTAACTTCTGCTTCTATCCTTTGTTTTTTTAATGCTACTTTAATATCTCCCATTATTTTTTCAATAAATTTTAGTCTCTCTTCTCTTTTTTTGTTAATTCCTTCTACTAATTCATGATATTCTTCTGGATGTAGATACTTAAATGATAAATCTTCAAGTTCCCATTTCATTGAATATAAACCTAAACGATTTGCAAGTGGTGCATATATTTCCATTGTTTCTTTTGCATTTGCTATTTGTCTATCTCTTTTTAAGTATTTTAATGTCCTCATATTGTGCAGTCTATCTGCTAGTTTTATTAATATAACACGAATATCTTTTCCCATGGCAAGAAACATTCTTCTATAATCTTCTACTTGTCTTTCTTCTACTGAAAATATTTGCTGAACTTCACCAAGTTTTGTAACACCTGCAACCATATCAGCTATTTCATCGCCAAATTCTTTTCTTAAATCCGCATCTGTAACATCAGTATCTTCAACAACATCATGTAATAGCGCTGCTGCTATTGTGTTTTCATCTAATCCCGTATCTGCTAATATATATGCTACATTTAGTGGATGTATTATATATGGCTCTCCTGAATTTCGTTTTTGGTCTTTGTGTTTTTCTACAGCTAAATTATATGCCTTCATTATAAGTTTTGTGTCTGTTCTTCTTGAATGTTCTTTTCTTTTATTTATTACATCTTGAATCGTTATTTCTCTTTGTTCTTGCATCATATACACCCCTTTTTTGTTTAATTTATATTTAGATTATTGTATTGTAATATTGTAATTTTCTACTATATCTTTCAATTTATGGTATTGTGTGTTATAATTATGTTATGTAACTATTAAAATTTGATATGATTTTCATATCATTGCTTAAGGAAAGGATTGACAAAAATATGAAAAAAATCACATCAGAAAAAGAAGCAAAATATGTTGGACCTATCTGGGCTATTTTATGTGGCTATGTAGTTTTACTTTGGACTAACACTTTAGCACCACATTCAAAAATAGAAATCTTCCAACGGTTAATATCCATCATAGGAATAATTAGCTTTGCTATACTTATTTCTTACAGATTATACTCAGATGGTTTCAAAAAGATTTCTTTATTCGTGCTTGGGTTAACAATTTTAATGACATTTTTCATTAATAACACTATATTGAACCCTAGCTTAGTTGCTTCTTTTTCACTAATGCTACTTTTCTTCCCAATAGGTTACATGATTGGATTAGTCATAAGATATGTGCGGAAGAATTAATCTTAAAGGTAAGACTTTGTTTTCATTTATTGAATTCAAAGTCTCCTTTCCTTTTATATAGACTTCATTATATCTTTCAAATTAATTTGCACACTATCTATTCCATTAAAAGAATTAATTTCTAACATACCAGCCACATCTATTTTATCTCCTATTTTGTATTCTTCTGCTAAATTCCCCATATTAAATCCTATTGCATTAACTATATTGTTTCCTTCTCTTAAAGTTAGTTTCAGATGTTTTCCTTCTGTTAAAGCTCTTATTGAATCAATCTTTAAATTCTTTATTACAAAAATCGGCATTTTATTTCCTTCTCCAAAAGGTTCTAATTTTTGAAGACTTTCAACCATTTCCTTATTAATATCATTTAAACTAATTTTTGCATCAATTTGTATTATTGGCATAATTTCTTCTATATGTTCATCTTCTGCTACTTGTTCTATGCTTTGGCAAAAATTTTTGAATTCGTCTCTTTTCACTGTAATTCCAATTGCCATACTGTGACCACCAAATTTTTCTATATGGTCTAAACATTTCATTAGAGCTTCATGTAAATCAAATCCTGGTATACTTCTACCTGAGCCTGTAGCCTCTTCTCCTTCATAGCATAATAAAATACTTGGCTTGAAATATTTTTCTGTTATTTTGGAAGCTACAATTCCTATAACTCCATGGTGCCAATTTTCCCCTGCAAGCACAATCATATTATTTTTGTCTAAATTTTTTTCTTCTATCTGTTTAAGTGCTTCTTCATATATATTCTTTTCTATATCCTGTCTTTTAACATTGTAATCATTTAATTTTTTTGTTAAATCTTGAACTTCATTTAAATTATTAGATAAAAATAATTTCAGAGCTTCTTCTGCATGTCCCATTCTGCCACAGGCATTTATTCTTGGAGCAACTCCAAAAGAAATTGTTGTAGAATCAATCTTTTTATATCCAGAAGAAAGTAATAAAGATTTCAATCCTAAATTCTTCGTTTGATTTACCAGCATTAGTCCTAATTTAGCAATAACTCTGTTTTCGTCAATCAAAGGCACAATATCTGAGATAGTACCTATACAAACAATATCTAAATATTTTAAATAATTTTCTTCTTTCAAATTTAATTTAATTGAAAGAGCTTGTATTAATTTAAAAACAACTCCTACTCCCGCTAAATCTCTGCAAGGATAGACGTTATCTTTTCTTTTTGCATCGACTATAGCAATTGCATTTGGCAAACTTTCTCCAACTTCATGATGGTCTGTTACAATTGTCTCTATTCCTAATTTATTTGCATAATCTATTTCCTGAAT
>CAJFQT010000087.1 GCA_904419095.1 uncultured Clostridia bacterium
GATGCACCTGTTATAATTTTTTTATCTAATGCAGGAGCTAATACTGCTATAGGTTTAATTGAAGAACCTGTTTGTCTTACACTTTGAGTTGCTCTATTTAAGCCTCTTGCTGTATCTTTCTCCCCTAATCCACCTACGCAACTTAAAACTTCTCCTGTACTTTGGTCAATAATTACCATCGCTGCTTGGGATTGATTATTATTTTCTGAATAAATTTGATATTTTTTCTTTTCAAATTCAGTTTCTGTCACTTCTTGTAAAGATGTATTTTGAGTACTATTAATTGTTAATCCTGAAAGATATATATAATTTGTAGCAAATGTTTCAGATATATTTTTCTCTGATGCTATATCTGTTATAATTTCAGAAATTAACGCATCAGTATGATACGAATATATTCCATTACTTGATGGAACATCACCATTTTTGAAATTTAATCCATTTTCGACATCCTCAATAGCTTCATTATATTCACTCTCACTTATATTTTCTAATTCAAGCATTTTTGCTAAAACAGTTTTTGTTCTATTTTTTATTTTTTCGCTATTGTCAGCATCTCCAAAAGGATTATATGAGTTTGGTGAATTGTTGATTCCAGCCAAAAATGCACATTCTGCTAAACTTAAATTTTGAACATCTTTATTGAAATAGTAATGAGCACCAGATTGAACACCATAAATATTAGGACCTACATAAATTATATTTAAATATAATTCCAAGATTTCATCTTTTGAAAAATACCATTCTAATTCATATGCTTTAACCCATTCTTTTATTTTTCTAAATACCGAGTCAGTATTATCACCTGTTAAATTTTTTACTAATTGTTGTGTTATTGTACTTCCTCCATATGAAGATGAACCAAAATGAAAAATATATGATAAGATTGCAGAACCTGTCCTTTTTATATCAACACCATGATGAGAATAAAATCTTTCATCTTCTATTGAAACATAAGCATTTTTCAAATTTGTAGGAATATCTTCAAAAGCAATCTTTTCCTTTTTTCGCTCTGATCCTAATCTTGCTATAGTATTTCCATCTGTATCTTTTACCTCAGAACTTTCATTTACAAACATGTCTGTAACTAGCTGTTTCCATTTATAAGATGAATATCCAAATACTATTCCTAAAACTAATATTAAGATAGTTAACAAAACTAAAATTACTCTTTTTATAATTATTCTTTTAAAAATTTGTTTATCTGTTAAAAACTTTTTATTTTTTCTTTTCCTTTTTTCTTTAATTTTTTCTATTTCATCTTTTACCTTATTTATTTTTATTTCTTCATTTTTATTTTTTAATTCTTTTTGCTGCTTCTTTTTATTTTCTCCTTTCAGTCTTTTTATTGCCTTTGGTTCGTCATTTTCATTTTGTTTGACTTTAAACATCTAATTCACTTCCTTTGTTCGCAATATTAATATACATACCCTATTTTCATTTAATATTATACCATAGTATACCATAAAATTTTAAAAAATTATATATATCTTAAATACAAAAAAGTAATCGTAAATTATCTTGGTTTCAGATGGCTTATTTTTATACTAGGCTGAATTGTAACTTATTTTGATTATATTTCAGATTTAAGTTAAAAAAATTTATTAAAATACTATAATAATCTAAAACCAATATTGAACAAACAGTTCTAAATTTAGAGAAATATGACATTATTAATAAAAGTTCTATGAAATTTTTTCCTAGCTATTCCTTTTTTATTATCTTTGATATATAATAAATAAGTAGAAGGAGTGAAACATATGATAAATAGAGAAGAAAATCCAGACTATATCAATTCTTTTTTGGACTACAGTGCAACAATATTAAATAAATCACCAAACACAATAAAAGAATATAATTACGATTTACAAATGTTCTTGCGATTTATAAAAATACATTTTAATATGACTAAAGAGGTGGATTTCTCTAAAATACCAACAAAAGATATAACAATAGAAACAATTAAAAAGATACAACTAGACGATATTCACGCTTTTTTAAGTTATATGGCAATTGAATTAAGAAGTAAATCAGCAACAAGAGCTAGAAAAGCTTCAAGTATAAGAGTCTTTTTTAACTATCTTTCTCAAAAAGCAAATCTACTTAAAATAAACCCTGCTCAAAACTTAGAAAGTCCTAAATTAGATAGACGATTACCCAAATATTTAAATCTAGAAGAAAGTAAAAAATTGTTAGATGTTACTGCAAATGAAGATAATAGAAATTGTCAAAGAGATTATGCAATTATCACATTATTTCTAAATTGTGGGATGAGGTTATCAGAATTAGTAGGAATAAATATTCAAAATGTTGATTTTAGCGAATCTAAAATGACTGTAATAGGTAAAGGAAATAAGGAAAGAACAATATATTTAAATAAAGCTTGCATAAAAGCAATTAAGGACTATTTAGAGGTTAGACCAAAACAAGGTGTAAAAATGGACAAACTTAATTCTCACAAAGCATTATTCTTAAGTGAAAGAAGAGAAAGAATTAGCAAAAGAACTGTCCAATATATTGTTGACAAAGAATTACGAGCTGCAGGACTTGATACTTCAAAATATTCTGCTCATAAATTACGACATACAGCTGCAACACTTATGTATCAATATGGAAATGTTGATATAAGAGCTTTACAAGAATTATTAGGACATGAAAGCATTTCTACTACTGAAATTTATACTCACGTTAATAATCAACAAGTACGTGATGCTATTGAGAAAAATCCTTTGGCCGATTTGTAAATATTCAATATACCAGATGATGCTCTTGAATGAGTATGTATAGTATAATACAATATTATATAATTTAATTTATATTATAAAAACAGAGAATATTTTTAAATACATATTCTCTGTTTTTATAATATAAATTGTTTTTTACTTATAATTTGCAATAATTAATTTTTTCTTAATAAAAATTTCCATTTTTATTAAGATTATAACTATTAATATACAAAAAAATTAAATTTCAATATTCAATCTTACTCACCTTTTATATCACTTTCTACTTCCTCGTTATTAACATTATTCTTATCATAAATTTTCAAATAATATGGTTGTATATCTAAGAAGCTATCCATATAAACAATATTTCCATCTACATCTTTAATTTTTAAGTTAGGAAATGTTCGTATCATCTTTTTATCTCCCCAGAAAGTATATATAAAATCAGAAAGTTTTTCATTTCCATAAATTTTATCATATTGCTCTTGTACTAATTCTTTATTTGCAACATTTATATCATTTTTTACGATCATTCTTACTAAGAAAAATTCAAGTGCAAATCCAGTCACTATACAATCTATTAATAATGCAATTGTCACTACACTAACAAATGCTTTTAATGATTTATAAGTTTTGAATTTACTTTTTACCCAATTGATAAGTCTATCTATTTTTGGATTTAATGATGCTATTAAATACATTCCAAGAAATCCCCAAAATAGTGAGAAAAACACACATATCCTTCCATTAAGATTTAATGGCATTCCAGAATAATCCCACCATTTTACTCCTAGAATCATTTCACCAAACAAGCTAACAATATATTCTGTTATAGAACCTACAATAAATCCACCTATAAACAAAGCATTATATTTCGTTTGGTATTTATGAAGAAAAATAATCATTATTACAGCACCAAGTCCATATATTCCACAAAATGGTCCATATAAGAAACTTTGACGGCTCTCTAACACCCCTTTTGTCATCATCCCATAAAGTGTTTCTATTACAAATCCTAGAATACTATATATTATAAAATATGCTAGAATTCTCCAAATACCTATTCCCATAATTGTAAATTTTTTCTTAGATTTTTCGGTTTTCTTTTTATCTAATTCTTTATTTTTATTCTCTTGAACATTTTCTTTAGTATTTTGTTTAATATTAACATCTTCTTCTTTTTTGTCATTTTCTTGTAAATCTTCTTTTTTCTCATTTATTGCATTATTTTTTATATTTTGTACTTTGTGTATCTTTTTCATTTAATTTATTTCCCTTCAAAATTTTTAAATTCATAGAAGAAATCAATTCGTATCTTTATAACATATAGATCTTCCTTCTAAATTTCTATAATAAGGCTTTCAAATCTGCTATTTTTTGCTCATAATATTTTGCAGTCCTATAATAAGTATCAAAAGATTCAAGGTCAACATCAACCATTTTTAACAAATCAATTGATTTTTTCATTCTGCCTTGTTTTAACATTGATATATATTTTTCAACAAAGCCCTCTTCCCTATTTAAAATTTTGGTTGCTATACAAATTGCAGCTGATATACCAGTCGCATATTTATATACGTAAAAATCACTATAAAAATGTGGTATCCTTGCCCATTCATATTTAATTTCTTGATCTATAAAAATATTTTCTCCAAAGTATTTTTCATTTAATTCATAATATATATTATTCAAATCTTCTGATGATAATATCTCTGAGTTTTCAATCTTTTCATGCACTATTTTTTCAAATTCAGCAAACATAGACTGTCTATAAAAAGTTGCTCTAATCATTTCTAATAATTCATAAATAATTTCTGCTTTTTTTACTGGATTTTTTTCATTTTTTATTTGATATTCACTAAGCAAAATTTCATTTACAGTTGAGGCAACTTCAGCTACCATTATTGTATATCCCGCATCAATAATTCCTTGTTCTTTGTTTGAATAATATGAATGCATACTGTGACCTAATTCATGTGCAATAGTACTAACATCTCTTTTATTACTTGTAAAACTCATTAATACAAATGGGTGAACGCCATATACTCCTGAACTATACGCACCTCCTCTTTTATTTGGCTTTTCATATACATCTATCCATCTTGAATTAAATGCTTCTTTAAGTTTATCTACATATTCGTCTCCTAAAACTTGCAATGCATCTAGTACTTCTTTTTTTGCTTCTTCAAATGTTATTTCATCTTTTTCTTCTTCAAAAGGATTAACATATAAATCATACATATGAAAATCATTCTTTTTTAAGAGTTCTCTTTTCAAGCTTATAAAATTATGATTAATATTTAATGTATTATTAACACCTTCCATAAGTGCTTCATATACTTTTATACTTGCATCATCTTTATCTGTTGCTCGTTCTAATGAAGAATTGTATTTCCTAATTTTTGATGTTATAGCCGTCGTTTTTACATTTGATAAGTAAAGTTCTGCAATTGTATTTATATATTCACTGTATTTCTTATACATTAAATCAAATGCTTGTTTTCTAACACTTTCATTTTGGCTTTTTAAAAAATTAGTATATGTTGCATCTGTCAATTGAACACTTTGTCCATTTTCTTTTATAATTTCTCCAAATTTAAATTCTGCATTAGTCAATATGTCAAATGTATTTTCAGAAGCTGAAAATACTTCTGAATATTTTGATAAAAGCTCTTCTTCGGCTTTTGTTAAAATATGTTTTTTCTTTTCCAATGTATCTTTTATATCACGTTCATATTTTTTTAAATTTGGATAATCTTCTATAAATTTATAAATTTTACTTTCATCTGCATACGTAATTTCTGGGACTATAAAAGCTGTTGATGTTTCAAATTCAGTGGCAATACTTTCTACTTCTTTAAATTTTTTTATACCTTCTTGATTTGCCATATCTAAATGATATTTAAACATACCATATGAATATACTTTATCAAAAAGTTCTAATGTTTTTTCATATATTAAATAACAATTATAAAGATTCTCAGCAGTATCACATAGAATTCCTTTATAGTCTCCAATTTTCTTTAAATTATCTTCTATTTCATTTTTGGCTTTTTTAAATTCACTTTCTGATTTAAAAAGATCTTGTAAATTCCAATTATATTTTTCTTCTTGTACCATATAATATCTCTCCTTCTTAGAATTTTTATAAAATTATTCTAACATATTATATCTTTAAATACAATACACTTTTTTCTTGAATTTTGAGTAATTATCTTGTATTAATTAATTTATATTATAACTCAATCTTATAAAATTATTAATATGTTGGAATCTTTAATGATGTTCCTTCAACTAAATTGTTATTTGACAAACTATTTAATTCTTTAATTTCATAAATTACCTTTCTTATATCTTTTCCTTTATAATAGTCATTGTTATTTATTTCTTTTTCAGCAATTGACCATAAAGT
>CAJFQT010000088.1 GCA_904419095.1 uncultured Clostridia bacterium
CGTCCGAAAGGTTGATATATAAATATTTTTTGTCAAAAACATATCTGTGGTCTACCTATGGGTCTTTGACAAAAAAATATTTATATATCAACCTTTCGGACTACTCTACAAAATTTAGTCTTAATAGTAACTCGAAATCAGAAGGCAAGAAATAACTTAGTCAGCGTTAAGAGGTATGTGTAAAAAATATTTATGGAACGACGAGTGTGCCGTGGAATTGCTGTACACCTTCTTAGACTAGAATAAATGAGGAAGCGTAAAGGATGTAACGAGAGGCTCGTTTGTTCTAAGCTTAGAAGGCGTAAGCAATGTAACAAGCCGAGGAGTGGAATAAATATTTTTTACACATACCTCTGGGAGCGGGCCACACACCCAAAAGCCTTCTGATTTAGAATTGCAAATTAAATAAGCTAAGTTTTATGTTATAAATATATTACATATTATTATTCCGATTGTTTGAATAATAAATAAATTTAAAATATTTGATGTAAATAGATTGTTTGTTGCTTCAACTACTCCTAATATTTGATTTGTTTCGGATTTTTTGTAATGTCTTTGTGATTCGAAGAAGGTTATTAATTCTGGTATACTTGTGATAAAACCTAGTAAAATTCCAATAATAACTTCTGAAATGTTAAAATATTTAGACATATTTTCTAATGTTTCACCAAGTTCGTTTCCTACAAAATATAATAAAATTCCTGAAATGATTAGTGATAAAACATAAATATATGTTTTTTTGTTACTTTTTATTTCTTCTTTTTCTTTGTTTTGTTCGTTTAGTAGAAGTTCATTTTCAACATTTTTTAAATATTTTTTATGATATATAATATTTATTGTGATAAATGTTATAGCTAATAATATGAATAATGGCACTAAGTATAAATTCATATCTGCATCTACATTTAATAAAATTATCGGTATTACAATTGTAATTATTACTAATAAAATATCTACTTTTATGGCTTTATTTTTTATTTCTTTTATATTTTTATTTATAATTATTGAAAAAATATATTGAATAAAATTTATTATATTTGAACTTAAAATATTAAATATGCTGGCATTTATTAATCCTGTAAAACTTGATATACTAACTGTTAATAATTCTGGAATAGATGTTGCATATCCTGCAATGTTTCCTATTACATTTGATTTTAGTTTAAGATTTTCTGCTAATTTTCTTAAAGAATTTACTAGGATATATTTAGATATTAAAACAATTAAACTGGAATATATTATAAATTTTATAATTTCTATTATCATCTTTTTTACCTCAATCAAACTTATTACTCGGCCCTAATTCTATAAAGAAGTTCTATACTACGTTGAACAGTAACCAATCAAATAATTTTTATTTTATCTTATTATTTCCAATTTATTGCCATTTATGAAAAAATATAGTATACTGTTACTATATTTAGATTTAAAAACTTATATAGATAGGAGTGATTCGAATGGACGAAGTTAAAATAGGACGTGTATACCGTCATTTTAAAGGTAATTATTATTTTGTAGAAAATATTGCTTATGATTCGGAAAATAAAGAAAGAATGGTTGTATATAAACCTTTATACTATAGAGAAGATGGTCGTAAAATTTGGGTTAGACCTGAAAAGATGTTTTTAGAAGAAATTCCAGAAAGACCTGATAATATAACTGGTCAAAAACATAGATTTGAATTAGTTGATGAAATTGAAAAAAATTATATACAATAATAGTTTTTCGTTTTCATCTTTTTAAGAAGGAGAGACTTTATTATGATAGATATAAAATTATTAAGAGAAAATCCAGAGCTTGTTAAAGAAAATATTAAAAAGAAATTCCAAGATGAAAAACTTGTTTTGGTTGATGAAGTTTTGGATTTAGATGTAAAAAATAGAGAAGCTAAATTAAATGGTGATAATTTAAGATCAGAAAGAAAACTTTTGAGTTCTAAGATTGGCGAACTTATGAAAAATGGTCAAAAAGAAGAAGCTGAAAAAGTTAAATCAGAAGTTCAAAAGATAAATAAAAAATTAGAGGATAATGAAAAATTAGAAAATGATTATTCTGAGGCAATTAAAGTAAGAATGATGAAAATACCAAATATTATGCATGAATCTGTTCCAATTGGTAAAGATGATAGTGAAAATGTAGAAATTCAAAAATTTGGTGAACCTATTGTTCCTGATTATGAAATACCATTTCATGGAGAAATTTTAGAATCTCTTAATGGATTAGATTTGGATAGTGCAAGAAGAGTTGCAGGTCAAGGTTTTTATTATCTTATGGGAAATGTAGCTAGACTTCATTCTGCTGTTTTAACTTATGCTAGAGATTTTATGATAAATAAAGGTTTTACATATTGTATTCCTCCATATATGATTAGAAGTGATGTTGTAACAGGTGTTATGAGTTTTGAAGAAATGGATGCAATGATGTATAAAATAGAAGGTGAAGATTTATATTTAATTGGAACTAGTGAGCATTCTATGATTGGTAAATTTAAAGACCAATTTCTAAAAAAAGAAAATTTACCATATACAATGACATCTTATTCTCCTTGTTTCAGAAAAGAAAAAGGTGCTCATGGATTAGAAGAACGTGGTGTTTATAGAATTCATCAATTTGAAAAACAAGAAATGATTGTAGTTTGTGAACCAGAAGATTCTTGGGATTGGTATAATAAAATGTGGTCTTATACAGTAGAATTTTTTAGAAGTATGAACATTCCTGTAAGAACACTAGAATGTTGTAGTGGTGACTTAGCAGACTTAAAAGCAAAATCTTGTGATGTTGAAGCATGGTCTCCAAGACAAAAAAAATACTTCGAAGTTGGAAGTTGTTCTAATTTAACAGATGCACAAGCAAGACGTTTAGGAATAAGAATAAAAGGAGAAAACGGTAATTATTTTGCCCATACTTTAAATAACACAGTAGTTGCTCCACCTCGTATGCTTATTTCAATAGTTGAAAACAATTATCAACCAGATGGAAGTGTAATAATTCCGGAGGTGCTAAGACCTTATATGGGCGGTATTGAAAAACTTTAGGAACGTTTGGGACACGTTAACCCCTTCTTTAACCGTTCCATCTTCGATGTTTTAAAATTGACATAATATTTAAATTGTGTTATACTATGCTACCCTTGGACTAGAAGCAACAGCAGAAGAAGTTGATATTCCATTATCTTCATTTTCTTCTCATCTTGCTTTGATTCCTGTATATACTCAACCCGAAATTACGGTAGATGAATATAAGGAATTAATGAAAATAGCTGAAGAGAAGGACGTTTCTGTTGTCATAGTAGTTGACGATTTTAGCTATTTTAATGAGTTGGTTTCAGATACTAAATCTCAAAATCCTACTGAAAAAGTGGAAGGATTTTTTTTAGTACTTAATAATATAACAATTTTTGGTTATATAGATCAAAAAATTTTATTGTTATTTATTGAAGAGCACTAACTACTCTCTTTTGCCAGGTTAGATTTCTTGTCTAATCTGGCTTTCTAATATAAAGAACTTTTTAACATTGTCTAAAAGATTTATACTATTGACTTTGAATTTTTTATGTTTCTTAACTTACTAATATAAAAAAGGAGTGATGATTTAATGAATATAAATAATCCCAAATTTGAAATTTCGGCTACTAGCCCTAATCAGTATCCTAAAAACAATTTGCCAGAGATAGTTCTTGTTGGTAAGTCTAATGTTGGAAAATCTAGTTTTATTAATACTATGATAAATAGAAAAAAATTGGCTAGAACTAGTAGTGAGCCAGGAAAAACTAGACAAATAAATTTTTATAATATTGATGATTTGTTTTATTTTGTTGATTTACCTGGATATGGTTTTAGTAAAATGTCTAAGAAAGAACAAGTTATCGTTGGAAAGTTTATAGAAGAGTATCTTTTTAATAGAAAAAATATTGTTTTAGTTATTTTTTTGATTGATATAAGACATAATCCTACTGAAAATGATAAACTTATGTATGATTATATCATTCGCTCTGGTTTACCTTGTATTATACTTGCAAATAAGGCTGATAAAATTGCTATTACTAAAGTTTCTGAACAAGTTAAAGATTTGCAAAAAAAATTAAATCCTATTGGTGATATTCCTACCTTTCCTTTTTCTTCTGAAAGAAAAATTTATCAGAATGATGTTTGGAATTTTATAGATAAGCTCTTAAATTCTTAACTCTAAAGCCCAAAAGTTCAATTTTATTAAACTTTTGGGCTTTTATCTATATTAATTAGCAACAACTTTTTTTCTTTTTATTGCAGAAATATAAGATGATTGATAGTATTAAAAGTAATGCTAATATAATTGCTAATACAATAATTGCTGGTAGAGATATTAAAATGATTAAAGCTAATGCTGCACCTATTAATAATCCTATTACAAAAGTAAGTGCTGTAAGAAGAATTACAGATACAATTCCCCAACAGTTAGCTTTTTTATTATCTTTACATTTGCATTTCTTTTCATAACAACAAATTTGATCTTGTGGCTCCATTGAAAGTCACCTCCAATATAGTATTGAAATATACTACACTATATATTATGTTTTTAAATTTGCTTTGTTACTTTTTTACTTTCCAGTTGTTTCATTTTTAGTTATTATTTTTAATGCTTTTTGTCTTTCAAGTGTAATTATGTGTCCACATCCTTTGCACTTTAGCTTGAAATCAACTCCTACTCGTGTTAATTCCCATAATTTGCTTCCACATGGATGCACTTTTTTTGTTCTTACAATATCTCCTACATTAAACTCCATTATCATCACTTCTTTTTTATTTTTTAAAGGGATTTAGGGACGGTCCTTAAAATCCCTTCTAGAGGGGATTTTAAGGACCGTCCCTAAACCCTAAATCCCTGTCTCTAAATTCCTTTTTCGAATCTGCTTTTTATTCTGTCTTTTCCTAATATTTGCATTATTTCGTACATATCTGGTGTGTTCGTTCTTCCTGTTAGTGCTACTCTTAGTACTGTGCTTACGTCTCCTACATGTGCTTTGTATTTTCCTGGGTTTGCTTTGAATTCTTTGACTTCTTTTGCATATCCCATTTCTCCTGCTAATTCTTTTATTTTGTCAAACCATGTTTGTTTGTCGTCGTTTTCATTATAGTATTTTTCTATGTATAGTTTTAGTATTTTTTCTATGCTTTCTTTGTCTGAGATTACTTGGTAGTTATATTCTTGTTTTTTGCTGTTAAACATCTCGTCATACATATATTCTATATTTTCTCTTACGTCTGACCATTTTGCTATGTCTTTTCTTGGTTTTTTGTTTCCTCTTTCTATTCCGAAAACTTTTAGGGCATATTCTTTGTCTTTTTTTAGAATTTCTGCTAGGTCTTTATCATAATTTTCTGCCCATTCAAGTGATTGGTTATATACTTCTTCTGCTGTGAATTTTGATATTACTGTTTTTCCTACATCTAGTAATTTTACCATATCAAATAATGCTCCACTTACACTCATTTTGTTTATTTGTAATTCAAATTCGTCTATTGATGCGTCTTTGTTTGCTCTTCTCCAGTTTTCAAAGTTTGAATTTGCTATGTTTAATAGGTATTCGTTTACTGCTTCTTTTGGTATTCCCATTTCTACATAGTATGATACTGCTGCTTCTGGGTCTTTTCTTTTACTTAGTTTTCTTTTGTTTCCATTGTCGTTTTTCATTATTGGTGCTATGTGTGCATATTTTGGTGCTTTGAATCCTAGTTCGTGAAATAGTTGTAAGTGTAATGGTACTGATGATAGCCATTCGTCTCCACGTATTACATGTGTTGTTCTCATTAGATGGTCGTCTATTGCGTGTGCAAAATGATATGTTGGTAATCCATCTGCTTTTATTATTACTATGTCTTGATCATTTTCTGGAAAGTCAACATTTCCTTTTATTAGATCGTGATGTTTTATTTTTCTGTCTTCTCTTCCTGGTGATTTAAATCTTATTATGTATTTCTCTCCTGCTTCTATTTTTTTTGCCATTTCTTCTATGCTTAAATTCCTACATTTTGCCCATACTCCATAATATCCTGGTCTTATTTTTGCTGCTTCTTGTTTTTGTCTTATTTCTTCTATTTCTTCTGGTGAACAAAAGCATGGATATGCTTTTCCTTGTTCTATTAAGTATTTTGCATAACTTTGATATATTTCTTTTCTCATTGATTGTTTGTATGGTCCATAGTTTCCTTTTGATTCTGTTTCATCTATCATTCCTTCGTCAGGGTTTAGTCCAAATTTGTTTAGTGAGTTTATTATTTCCGCTGTTCCATTTTCTACTTGTCTTTTTTGGTCTGTATCTTCTATTCTTATAAAGAATACTCCGTCTGTTTGTTTTGCAATTTTTTTGGCTATTAGTCCTTGATATAGTCCTCCTATGTGTATAAATCCTGTTGGACTTGGTGCAATTCTTGTTACTATTGCTCCTTCTTTTAAGTTTCTTTCTGGATATTTTTCTTCATAATAGTTTATTTCTTTCGCTTCTGGAAATATTAAATTTGCTAAATCTTTGTAATCCATATTTTTTCGCTCCTATCTTTTTTATTGATGTTATTATTATACTATATATTTTGGCTTTATACAATACTTTTTCTATTGCTATTCTTTGTTAATTATGTTATAATTTTTATGTAACTTTTGTATATTTTCAGCTATGTATAGCAAAAAGGATTTTTATGAGAATAATATATGTTATAATTTCTTCTTTAGGATTAATTTCATTTATAGTTTCTTGTTTTAAAAGATTTAAAAATGATATTTTAAGTGATTATTATTATACGACTATTGCTTTTTGTCTATTCTCAATTTCAGCATCTATTATTCAAAATATTGATAGTTCTATAATATCTGCACTAATTACATTTTTTTATTTTTATAAATATAAGAAACTTATAAAAGAAGTACGGAAATAGTCGTACTTCTTTTATTTTATAGAGAAAATCGAATTTTAGATTGATCATATATGGATTTTCTGTATATAACAAGAAAAGTTATCGATGAAAGGACTTACGTGAGCTACGCTGATGTAGCTTTGCTACTTTTCTTATATTTTCATTATACTTCCATAATAATTGGTATAATCATTGGATTTCTTTTTGTTTTCATGAAGATATAATCCTTTAAGTTTTCTCTTACTGTTGATTTTATTGTTGCCCAGTCACGAATTTCTCTTTCTTCGCATTTTCTGATTTCATGTCTTACTACTGATTTTACATCATCCATTAATGTTTCTGATTCTTTTACATATACAAATCCTCTTGAAATTACATCTGGTCCAGCTACTACTTGTCCTGAGTTTGAGTCCATTGTTAATACTATTATAATTAGTCCGTCTTGTGATAGATGTTGTCTATCTCTTAATACTACATTTCCAACATCTCCTATTCCTAATCCATCTACAAGTACTCTTCCGCTTTGAACTGAACCTGTGAATTTGGCTTCGTTTTCATCTATTTCAAGAACTCGTCCATTTGACATTAAAATTATATTTTTTTGTTCTATTCCCATACTTGCTGCTGTTTCTGCATGTGCCATTAGTTGTCTATATTCTCCGTGTACTGGAATAAAGTATTTTGGTTTTGCAAGTGCTATCATTAGTTTTTGTTCTTCTTGGCATGCGTGCCCTGATACGTGAACATCTGCTAAAGCACTGTATACTACTTCTGCTCCTATTTGCATTAAGTCATCTATTACTTTTGATACAAATTTTTCGTTTCCTGGTATTGGATTTGCTGATATTATTACTAAGTCATTTTGTGTTATTTTTACTTTTCTGTGGTCTCCTGCTGCCATTCTTGTTAGTGCTGACATTGGTTCTCCTTGACTTCCTGTTGTTATTATTACTAGTTGCTCGTCATTATATGTTCCTATCATATCTATATCTATGAATAGGTCTTCTGGACATTCAATATATCCTAATTCTCTTGCTGTTGTTATCATATTTATCATACTTCTACCACATACTGCAATTTTTCTTCCATATTTTACTGCTGCATTTACTATTTGTTGTACTCTGTGTACATTTGATGCAAATGTTGCTACTACTATTCTTTTTGTGCAATGTATAAATAGTTTGTCAAATACTTCTCCTACTGAGCTTTCAGACATTGTAAATCCTTTTCTTTCTGCATTTGTACTGTCTGACATTAATGCTAAAATTCCTTGGTTTCCAAGTTCTGCTACTCTTCCTAAGTCCATCATTTTTCCATCTATTGGTGTATAGTCCATTTTAAAGTCACCTGTATGAAGTATTGTTCCTACTGGTGTTGTTATTGCAAGCATTACTGAGTCTGGTATACTGTGTGTACTTCTTATAAATTCTACTTTAAAGTTTTTTCCAAATGATAGTGTTTGCCCCTGTGATACTTCTACTAGTTTTGTACTTCTTAATAATTTATGTTCTTCTAGTTTATTTTTTATTAATCCTACTGCAAGTCTTGGTGCATATATTGGTATGTTTATTTGTTTTAATAAATATGGTATTCCTCCTATATGGTCTTCGTGTCCATGTGTTATTACTAGTCCTTTTATTTTTTCTTGATTTTTTACTAAATATGAAATGTCTGGTATTACTAAGTCTATTCCTAGCATGTCGTCCTCTGGGAATGATAGTCCACAGTCTACGACTAGTATTTCGTCTTCATATTCAAATGCTGTTATGTTTTTTCCTACTTCATGAAGTCCACCTAGTGGAATTATTTTAAGTTTTGATTTTTTGAATATGTTTTTTTCTTTTGTATTCTTTTTCTTTTCTTCTTTTAAATTCATTATATTTTCTTCATTTTTTGTATTTGCTATCTTTTTCTTTGTTGGTGTTTTTCTTGTTTTCTTTTCTCCTTTTAGATTTTTTTCCTCTTTTTGATAGTTTGTTTTCTTTGCTTTTTTTGTATTTTTAGTACTATCTAAAATTTCTACCCTTTTGTTGTGTTCAGATTTCATATTAACTCTTTTCTCTTGTTTTATGAAATTTGTTTGTTTTTTTGCTCTTTCTTTACTATTTTTTAATAGTGTTTTTCTTTCTTCTTGTCCGTTATTATTTTCTTGTGACATAATATTCCTCCCTTATTATTTATTGATTTTTTATTCTAAATAAGAGTGGAAATATAAAGCTTTTGATTTAATTTTCAATAATAAAATATTCTTCATTTTTTCCATAGGTTAAAATATTTAGTTCATTAAAAACTAAATATTTTAATTAATTATATAATTAATTTTTACTCCATTTTTCTCTAATTTAATTTTTATTCATTTGTACAAAATCTCATCTCTTTAATTAAATCTTTTTTTCTCCGTTCATTTTATATAACTCTTTTTATAAATTTCATAACTAAATCATTTTACTTTATTGTATATCCTTTGATATACTTATTTCCGCTTCTTATTTGGTTATTATAAAATCTCTTTTTTGCTTTATTGCAAACATTGATATGAATTATAACATATATTGGAAGAAAAGTCAAATGGTAATTTTTTACAATTCTTTTGTTTTCATATTATATAATTTGAAAAATATAATTTTGTTATTCCTTTATTATTGCCAACTCAATATTGGATATCCATTATTTATATTATTTGTATCTTGTTTCCAGATGCCTTCGATTTCATGATTTAATAGATTCACAAATTCGCTATTTTTCATTTCTTTTTCTGTTTTTATTATTCCTGCTTGTCCTCCTACATTAGTAAAATTATCTTGAATTATGTAATAGCAATTGGTTACATTTGAGTTACTACTTAAAGAACTTATACCACCAATAGATAAATTTCCTTTGCTATTACCTACAATATTTCCAACATTATAGCAATTTATGATTTTAGAATTTCCTGTTCCACTTATTCCAGCTATAGATACAATACCTCCATTAGTAGTCACTTCAATATTTCCTTTATTATAACAATTTAATGTCTCTGATATTGTATTGCCTACAACACCTCCTACTTGAAGTACAAATTCCTGATTTCCACTTTCTGATATTTTTATTGTTATATTTCCTAAATTAAAACATTCTTCTATGGTATTTTCACTGTAATTTGAAATTCCTCCAACAGCTACCACTGTTCTTTGTGATAATTGGCTTTCTGATATTAATTCAAAATTTCCTGCATTAAAACATTTTTTTATAACACCTGTAGATCCATTAGCAATTCCTGCTAATGATGCACCATTTATATTTTCTGTCTTTATTTCTATATTGGCCAAATTATAACTATCTTCAATTAGTCCCATACTATGTCCAGCTATACCTACTGCTGTTCCTACTCCTTCTATTGTAATATTTCCTGAAACTCCACAATTTTTAATTGTTGCATTACCCCTGTTTTGTCCGACTAATCCTCCTGTTAAACTGGCTCTTTCTTCATATCTTGTTATATTTACATCTACTAATTTTAAATTTTCTATATTTCCATAGTTTACTGCAAAAAATCCTATTTTACTATCCGTTTCATCTTTTTCATTTATATAAAGATTTTTTATTTGATTTTCTTGACCATCAAATGTACCTGAGAAACTATTTTTTCCCACTTCATCACTTCCAGTACCAATTGGTATATATCCCTCTCCTGATGTTAATAGTGTTTTTAATTCTCCATTATATCCATATTCTCCATAATCTGTCCTTAATGGATCTATATAGGATTTTGTTGAATTAAAGTCTAGACTTAATCCTAGTTTTACTGTTTTTCCTTCATAAGTGTTTCCATTTGTTACATCATATGCAAAAAATACTAAATCTTCTATACTATTTATTATATACGTATCTGTTCCTTCTATTTCTAATATTCCTGGATTTTCATCTGTTACTTGTTCTACTTCTATTCCATTTATGTATTCATTAATCAAATCTTCTGTTTTTGCTAAATCCGTTTTTTCATCTTTTTCTGCTTGCTCAGTCCTCTCCTTTGCTTCATTTGCTCTAATCAGTATT
>CAJFQT010000089.1 GCA_904419095.1 uncultured Clostridia bacterium
ATATAAAAATAATTTTATAACTACATATATGGAAAATAGAAGTTCAGATATAATTTATAAATTAAAAAATAAAAAAATTTTTTTCTTAATAGAACATCAATCTACAATTGATTATTCAATGCCATTTAGACTATTAGAGTATTGTGTACTAATTATGCAAAGCGTAATAGATAAAAAACAAATGAAAAGAAAAAACTATAAATTCCCACAAGTATATCCAATTGTATTATATACAGGAAATCGAGAATGGAATCAACAAAAATATTTAGAACAAAATCAAGAAAATTTAGTAGGATATAAATCTAAAACATTCACAAGCTACAATATAATAGATGTAAATAAATATACTAAAAAAGAATTACTAGAAGCAAAAGGAATGCTATCTAAAATAATGCTATTAGAAAAAATAAAAACAGAAAAAGAATTAATAGAAACCGTAAAAGAAATAACAAATAAGAATCTAATTCAAGAAGAAAAAATATTAATAAAAAATGTGTTATATAATATATTATCACGAAGTATAAGTAAGGAAATAATACATGAAAGTATAGAATTATTAGAAAGTAATAAAGGAGATGAAACCAAAATGATAATAGAAGAGGTACTAAGAAAATCACAAGAAAAAGAATATAAAAGAGGGATTAAAGATGGAATAAATCAAGGAATAAGTCAAGGAATAAGTCAGGGAATAAGTCAAGGTATAAATCAAGGCATAAGTCAAGGCATAGAACAAGGTATAAAAAAGATTGTAAAAGAAATGATAAAAAATAATATAGAAGATGAAGTAATTTTAAAATTGACCCATATAACACAAGAAGAATTAGAAAAAATAAAAAAGGACTTGTAAAATTAGAAAAAATATGGCATAATAAGTATATCATAGTAAAAACTAAGAAAAAGAGGAGTAGATATACACTAATTTTTTAGAGAAAAGAAGTCATTGGCTGAAAACTTCTTAAATATAGATATATTGAAGGTAGCTTTTTCGTTGGTTGTCTGAAACAAAAGTAAGACAATCCGCTTGAATAGCGTTAAAACTAAATGAGATATTTTTATTAAAAAATAAAAATAAATAAGGTGGTACCGCGAAGAAATTTGCCCTTATGTTAAAAACATAAGGGCATTTATTGATATTATAGAAAATTCTTAAATTTATAAAGAAAATTTCTATATAACATTAAAAAATGTAAAAAAGAAATTTAATACAATTTTTAATGTAAGTTTGGTACTTAAAAGAAAGGAGAGGTTTATAAATGTTAGACAAAAAATACAATGCAAGTGAAAAAGAAAAAAAATGGTTAGATTATTGGAGAGACAATAAAATCTATGAATTTAATCCAGAAGATAAAAGGGAAGTATATTCAATAGATACTCCACCGCCAACAGTAAATGGAAAAATTCATATAGGACATATTTTTTCATACACACAAACAGAGATGCTTGCAAGATATAAAAGATTAAGAGGATATAACATATTTTATCCATTTGGATTTGATGACAACGGTCTTCCAAGTGAAAGATTAGTTGAAAAAGAACAAGGAAAAAGAGCACATGAAATAGGACGAGAAGAATTTTCAAAGCTATGTTATGAAACAACAGATAAATATGAAAAAGAATTTCAAGAATTATTCAGTAAAATGGGAGTAAGCACAGATTGGAATATTCATTATAAAACAGTTAGTCCATCAACTATAAAAATAAGTCAAAAATCTTTTCTAGACTTACTAAAAAAAGGACACTGCTATCACAAAGAAAGCCCAGCATTATGGTGTAATGAATGTAGAACTTCAATTGCACAAGCAGAATTAGAAACTAAAACAATAAAAACAACATTTAACTATATTAATTTCACAACAGTTGAAGATAATGAAAAATTTACTATTGCAACAACAAGACCAGAATTATTACCAGCAATAGTTAGTGTATTTGTTAATCCAAATGATGAAAAAAACAAGCACTTAATAGGAAAAACAGCTCATATTCCAGTAATTAATGTAGAAGTTCCAATAATGGCAGATGAAAAAGTAGCTTTAGATAAAGGAACAGGATTAGTTATGTGTTGTACTTTTGGTGATCAAACAGATATTGAATGGTGGAAAAAATATAATTTACCATTAAAATATATCTTTACATCAGATGGAAGAATAGACGAGAAAGTACCAAACTATGGTGGGTTAAAAATAAAAGAAGCTAGAAAAAAAATTATAGAAGACCTACAAGAAGGTGGATATGTAGTAAAAATAGAAGAATTAGAACACGAAGTTCAAACACATGAAAGATGTGGTAGAGAAGTTGAATATACTGTAATGAAACAATGGTTTATTGATATAATGAATCATAAAGAAGACTTCATAAAAATAGGAAATGAAATAAATTGGCATCCAGCATATATGCATGCAAGATATGATGAATGGGTTAATAACATAGCTTGGGACTGGTGTATATCAAGACAAAGATATTTTGGAGTTCCATTCCCAGTATGGTATTGTAAAGAGTGTGGTGAACCTATATTTGCAAGAGAAGAAGATTTACCAGTAAACCCATTAGTAGATTCACCTAAAGTAGACAAATGTCCTAAATGTAATTGTAGTGAATTCGTTCCAGAAACAGATGTAATGGACACATGGGCTACATCTTCAGTAACACCACTTATTAATATGAGATATGGAGAAAAAGAAAACTTTGAAAAAATATTAAAACCAATGAGCTTAAGAACAAATGCAAGTGAAATCATAAGAACATGGGATTTTTATACAATAGTTAAAAGTTTCTATCATTTTGGACAAAGACCATGGAATAATGTAATGATTTCCGGATTTGTTATGGCAAGCAAAGGTGAAAAAATTAGTAAAAGTAAAGGAAATAGTAAGCATGAACCAATGGACTTAATAAACCAATATTCAGCAGATGTATTAAGATATTGGGCAGGAACAGGAAGATTAGGAACAGATATAGTATTTAGTGAAGAGACATTATTACGTGGCAAAAAATTAATAAATAAAATATGGAATGTATCTAAATTTATTGAAATGCACTTATCTGATTATAAAGACAAGGAATTTAATGATTTTGAATATATAGATAAATGGATTATTGGACGTTTTCAAGAAATGGAAAAATCATTCCTAATATATTTAGACGATTATGAAGTTGGTCTAGCACTAAACATACTAGAGAAATTTTTCTGGGAATTCTGTGATAACTATATTGAAATAGTTAAACATAGATTATATAGACCAGAAGAATTTGGAGAAAAAGCAAGATATAGTGGACAAAAGACAGTATATATTTTACTATATAAATTGTTACAAGATTTCAGTATATTCTTCCCATTTATAACAGAAGAAATATTCCAAGAAATATATCATAATAATAAATCAATTCATACTACAGAGATAGAACCATTAAATTATATGTTTAATGAAGAAGTTAAATATGGAGATGAGATTATTAATATTATTAGTGAAGCAAGAGGAGCAAAAACAAACAATAATGTATCATTAAAAACACCAATTAAAAATTTATCAATAGGAGTTAGCAAGGAATTAGAAAAAGCTATTAATGAATCTATAAAAGACTTTAAAGCAACTTTATTTATACAAAATCTAGATATGAAAAATATAGATGAAAATTATAAAGTTTATGATATAGAATTAGAGTTAGAGGAAGAAAAATAAAAGTGTAGTAAACAAATAAACATAAAAAAGTTGCAAAATTATGTAAATGTGTTATAATATAAAAAGACTAATTTTAAAAGATATGAAAAATTCATATCTATATTATTAAATTTATTTTAATAATAAAAAAATTTAGAAAAAAGTTTGAAAGGAGAAAACATTATGAAAGGCAAATTGCGGATTAATGTAATTTTAAATGGAGGAGAAGCAAGTTCAATTTTGCAAGTGTTAGCAAAATATTTAGATCAAGACTCTATATTTAATTTTAATCAAGATGAATTAAATGCGACGCTATATTATGATTTTGCAAAACCACCAGTGGAGATATTTAAAGAAATTGCACTGAATGAACAATGCAATGCCATAATAAAAATTGGCAATGAGCAAGATTTTTCAAATGAAAAAGAAGAGGAAAGTAAGATACAACTTGAAACTTCGCATGAAAGTTCTGAAAAATCTGCAAAAGACTCAGCTAGTGGCATAGTGTTAAAAACAGCAGAAAAAGCTGATGTTTGTGAAATATTAAAAGATGTAATTTATGCCAAAACCAATGCAGTATTTAAAAACAAGATATCAGACTTATTTGGTTTTAGCAAAGGCATACGTAGACAAGCATTTGAGGATATTCTTGACGCAGCCATAAATTGCCCAATAGAATCTTTTGAAGATGTAGAAGAATATTGGACGAGAAAAAAGAAAAGAAATAGAAAAAATAATGTTTCTTATGCTATAAATAGAATAGAAAAATTCTTTGAAGAAAGGGGATACAAAATTGATATAGTAGTATTCCTAAAAACAATCAGAGAGTTAAATAATAAAAAAGATGTAATGACTATGACGCAAAGAGATACAGCTATTTCAATATCAGAAAGAAAAACTCCACAAAAAGGATTTGAACAATCTGAAAGTAAGAAATTTATTTTACCTTTAGAAGACTTGAAAAAGATATATGTGTTTAGACAATTTTTCACAAAGCAATTAGACACAGATAAATCTAAAGAGGAAAAAATACATATATTGTTAGATATTTTCAAATGCGATGAATTTACTAAGAACATCAGAGAAAGTTTTGAAATTTATATTAGGATTGCATTGAAAATCAAAGTTGTAAATAAAGGAACAATAAAACAAAATATCAAAGAACTTTCAGAAAGTGAAAAACCAAAAGTCAGCGAAGACACATTAAACCATTTTGTAGTAAATTGGTTTAAAGAGAAAAAAAGTTTTTGTTGTGGACTTGAAAGGTTCCTTCAATTACTAAAAAGAGAATGCCGACACACAGAACTTTGATCTAAAGATTATATTTTTTGTTAAAATATAATTAAACGAAAAAGGAAGAATAGTATAAAATCTATTCTTTCTTTTTATTTAATAAAAAATAATAACGTTCTTTTTTTTATCACTAGTCATATAATTTACTAATAAAACATATTTGAAGGTATATCTAAAAGGAATTGGATTCCATAAATATTTGCCTTCAACTGAATTAAGAAAGGAAAGGATATTTATATGATGAAAGCAAAAAGAACTATAATAATACTAATGATTTTTATTCTATTATTTGCAAATGCAAAAATAAGCTTTGCAAATGAAGAATCATATATTTGGAGTACATTAGAAACATCAGCAGAAATAGAAGAAGGTAAAGAAGAAACTATAGAAACAAATAGTAATATAGAAGAAAATAATTCTTTAAATTTAGAATCTGGTTCAGCAATATTAATAGAACAATCAACAGGCAAAGTATTGTATGCACACAATATACATGAAAAATTAAGACCAGCATCAGTCACAAAAGTAATGAGCATTTTATTAATAATGGAAGCATTACAGAACGGAAAAATATCATTATCAGACCAAGTACCTTGTAGTGAAAATGCAGCATCAATGGGAGGTTCACAAATATGGCTAGACCCAAGAGAAACTTTATCTGTAGATGATATGCTAAAAGCAATCTGTGTTAACTCAGCAAATGACTGTGGCGTACAAAAAAAGCACAAAAACTTCCTTACTCACAACTTAGTTTCAGAATTTAAAAAATAAAAAAATTGAAAATAAAAATTTTCAATTTTAAAATTTATATTTTTTAGTGTCTAAATTGTACCTCATAATCATAGAGTGTACGATACAGACACAACTGAAAAGCGTTAAAAAATAAATGATTTTTGATTATAAACACCTTGCAAAAAAACTGCAAATTAAGCAGTTTTTTTAAATTTTGGTATAAAATAGCAAAAAACTATAATGAAAATCAAAAAATAAGGAGAAAATTATTATGGAAAATAATGTACCAAGTAGTTATTATGCAATAATACCAGCATACATTAGGTATAATAA
>CAJFQT010000090.1 GCA_904419095.1 uncultured Clostridia bacterium
TTTATTTTTAATTATTTATTTTTCATATTTCATTATTTATCTATAACAATTTATCAAATTACACTGCTCACATTTAAATCATAATCCTTAAATTTTCCCGTCTTACATATACATCTGAAAAATCACTATTTTCTTCACCATTAATCAAAAACTTAACATGATTTATTTCCGTAAGTTCTGTCATCGTATTAACAATACTATAAATCAAATTAGATTTGCTACTTTCAGAAGACTTATCATAATTTAAAAACTCGTTTGAAAAATCAATTGTCAAAGTATCTCCATCTTTATTAATACTCAAAACTTTCGTATTTTCAGGAATTAATTTATTTAATTTCTCATTTTTAGGACCTTCCATTAGCATATTTATAAGCTTTTCATACGGATTATCTATAAGCTCTTTAATATCAATCATTCTAGCTTCTGGAACTAACTCTTTTGTTTCTTTATTTTCAAAAAATAAACTAACAATAGTTTGCCTATATTGTTCCTCTGTTATCTCTTCTTCTGGAACATATTCTTGAATTTCTTCATTTTTTTGTTTTTCTTTCACATATTTTATAGTAAAAAAACCAGCTAAAATAACAATACAAAACAAAATAATAAAAATCCAAAAAATTTTTCTATTTTTCATACATCTATTCCCTCCTAAAATCTTTTTGTAATTGATTTTTAATTTAAAACATAATAATTAACACATATGTTTTAAACTCAAAACTAAAAAGAAATTTCTTTGTATTAAAATATATTAATTGTTTGTCCTGTTTAGAACTTTAAATTTACATTAATTAGTGTTTTTTTTGCAATATTTACCATTTGACAAAATCACTTTTTCCGTATAAAATTAAGGTGATTTATACATATTTTTATGTACAGAAAGGATGATTATATCATGAGTAATAATAAAGTTTTACACGTTGGTTTAGACGTAGGGTCTACAACTGTAAAAATTGTTGTAATGGATGAAAACTTAAACCCTATATATGAAGACTATCAAAGACACTTTTCAGATACAAAAAACACACTTTGTTCAGTCTTAGAAAATTTAATAAAAATGTACCCAAACAATAAATATACAATAGCACTAACAGGATCAGGTGCTATGTCAGCAAGTCAATTTTTAGGTGTACCATTTATTCAAGAAGTTGTATCATGTAAAAGAGCAGTTGAAAAATACATACCACAAACAGATGTAGTAATAGAACTTGGAGGAGAAGACGCAAAAATCATATACTTTGACCAATCAATAGAACAACGTATGAATGGAACTTGTGCTGGTGGAACAGGAGCCTTCCTAGACCAAATGGCATCATTACTACACACAGACACAGCAGGATTAAATGAACTTGCAAAAAACTATACTACAATATATCCTATAGCATCAAGATGTGGAGTTTTTGCAAAAACAGATGTACAACCACTAATAAATGAAGGAGCTGCAAAAGAGGATATAGCAGTATCAATATTCCAAGCAGTTGTTAATCAAACAATAAGTGGATTAGCCTGTGGTAGACCAATAAGAGGAAATGTAGCATTTTTAGGTGGACCTTTAAATTATTTATCAGAACTAAGAAAAAGATTTATAGAAACACTAAATTTAAAACCAGAACAAGCAATTATGCCAGAGGAAGCACATTTACTTGTTGCAAAAGGAGCTGCACTTGATTCATTAGAAGCAACACCAATAGATAAAGATGAATTAGAAAAAAAGATTCAAAACTTAAAGATTTCAAAAGACAACACATCACATCCATTAGAACCACTTTTTGCAAACAAAGAAGAATATAAAGAATTCAAAGAAAGACATGAAAAAGCAAAAGTAACAAAAAAAGATTTATCAACATATAAAGGAGACTGTTACTTAGGGATAGACGCAGGTTCAACAACAACAAAATTAGTATTAATTGATAATGAAGGCAATCTTTTATACTCACTATATGGAAGTAATGAGGGTAATCCATTAAAAAGTGTTATGAATATGTTAAAAGAACTATATCATGTACTACCAAAAGATACTATTTTAAGATATAGTGGAGTTACTGGATATGGCGAAAGCCTAATTCAAACAGCACTTGATGTAGATCTAAATGAAATAGAAACAATAGCTCATTACACAGCAGCCAAACAATTTGAGCCAGATGTAACTGCAATAATTGACATCGGTGGTCAAGATATGAAATACATAAAAATGAAAAATGGTGTAATAGATAACATAATGCTAAACGAAGCTTGTTCATCTGGATGTGGTTCATTTATAGAAACTTTCGCAAAAAGCTTAAAATTAGACATCTCTGAATTTGTAAAAGAAGCAATAGAAGCTAAACGTCCTGTAGACCTTGGCTCACGTTGTACAGTATTTATGAATTCAAAAATAAAACAAGCACAAAAAGAAGGTTACTCAGTAGGTGACATATCAAGTGGTTTATCTTATTCAGTAATAAAAAATGCAATACAAAAAGTTATGAAAGTAAGAGATGTAGAAACATTAGGAGACCACATAGTTGTACAAGGTGGAACATTCTACAATGATGCCGTATTAAGAGCATTTGAAAAAATTGTAGGAAAAAATGTAATACGTCCAGACATAGCTGGGCTTATGGGAGCTTACGGAATGGCATTACTTTCAAAAGAACAATATGAAGCAAATTTAGATATGGAATACAAATCTAGAATATTAAAAGAAGATGAACTTGATAAACTTGAAATAAAAATAACTCACACAAGATGTAACAATTGTGAAAATCACTGTAAACTAACAATAAATAGATTCAGTAATGGAGCAATACATGTATCAGGCAACAGATGTGAAAGAGGTGCTGGTGTATCAACAAACAAAAAAGACTTACCAAATCTAGTTCAATATAAATATAAAAGAATATTTGACTACAAACCTTTAGAAGAAAAAGATGCACCTAGGGGAACAATAGGTATACCAAGAGTGTTAAACATGTATGAAGACTACCCATTCTGGTTTACATTCTTAACAAACCTAGGATTTAGAGTTATAATTTCTGAAAAAAGTACAAGAAAAACATATGAAAAAGGCATGGAATCAATGCCATCAGAATCAGTATGTTACCCTGCAAAATTATCACACGGACATATAGAAAGTTTATTAGAACAAGGTATAAAAACAATATTTTACCCTTGTATGCCATATTCAAGGAAAGAATATGAAAAAGCCGATAACCACTACAACTGCCCAATCGTAATATCATATTCAGAAGTATTAAAAAATAATGTTGAAGGATTAAAAGCAAAAGATGTAAAATTCTTAAACCCATTTTTACCATTTGACACCAAAAATTTAGTCAAAAAAATGATGGAATTACCAGAATTTAAAGAATACAACTTTAACAAAAAAGAATTAACAAATGCAGCAAAAAAAGCTGAAGAAGAATACCAAAAATGCAAAAATGACATTAGAGAAAAGGGAGCAGAAACAGTAAAATACATAGAAGAACATAATTTAAGAGGAATTGTATTAGCTGGAAGACCATATCATATAGACCCAGAAATAAATCATGGAATAGATACACTAATTACTTCTCTAGGACTATGTGTATTAACAGAAGACAGTGTATCTGATAAAACAGAAGCCAAAAGACCATTAAGAGTCGTAGACCAATGGGTATTCCACGCAAGACTATATGCAGCAGCAGACTTTGTCGGAAAACATGATCATTTAGAATTAATACAATTAAACTCATTTGGTTGTGGAGTAGATGCTGTAACAACAGACCAAGTTGAAGAAATTCTATCAAGTTATGACAAAATGTACACACTAATAAAAATAGATGAAGTAAATAACTTAGGAGCTGTTAGAATTCGTATACGTTCACTACTTGCAAGTATGAATAAACGTATTCAAGAAAAAGAGCAAGAAAAAGCCGAAGGAAACTACGGAATAACCAAAAAGATATTTACAAAAGATATGAGAAAAGACTACACAATATTAATTCCTCAAATGGCACCAATTCACTTTGAATTACTAGAAGCCGCAGTAAAAACATGTGGATACAATGTAAAGCTACTAAGAGAATGTACTTCACACACTGTAGAAACAGGACTAAAATATGTAAATAATGATGCATGCTATCCATCAATATTAGTAACAGGTCAAATGATAGAAGCACTACAATCCGGAGAATATGACTTAAATAAAACCGCACTAATAATGTCACAAACAGGTGGAGGATGTAGAGCAACAAACTATATAGGATTTATTAGAAAAGCTTTAAAAGATGCTGGTTTCCCAGACATTCCAGTTATATCATTCAATGTAGTAGGAATGGAAAAAATGCCAGGATTCAAACTAACACCAGAACTGCTAGAAAAATTAGTAAAATGCATTATATATGGTGACCTACTTCAAAAAATGTTAACAAAAAATAGAGCATATGAAGTAAATAAAGGTGAAACAAAAAAATTATTTGATCAATGGATGGAAAAATGTAAAAAATTATTGCAAAAATCAACAAATAAAGAATTTAAACAAAGCATATATGACATAGTAAACGACTTTGAAAAAATAGAACTAGACACATCAATAGAAAAACCTAAAGTAGGAATAGTAGGAGAAGTCCTAATAAAATATCATCCATTTGGAAACAACTTTGCAGCAGATTTACTAGAAAAAGAAGGTGCAGAAGTAATTTTACCAGACTTTATGGGATTTGTTAAATTTATGGCAACACATAAAATTACATTTAATACATTATTAAACACAAACAAAACATCTTCAAAAATAAGTAAAATTGCAATAAAATTAATTGACCTTATGGAAAAAGATATTCGTGCTGCACTTGCAAGTTCAAAGAAAAATTATTTACCACCATGTGATATTTGGCATCTAGAAGACAAAGTAAAAGACGTATTATCAATAGGAAACCAAACAGGTGAAGGATGGTTCCTAACAGCAGAAATGATAGAATATATCGAACATGGTATACCAAACATTATATGTGTACAACCATTTGCTTGCCTACCAAATCATGTTGTAGGAAAAGGAGTTATAAAAACAATAAGAGAAAAATATCCAGAAGCAAACATCACTCCAGTAGATTATGACCCAGGTGCAAGCGAATCAAATCAAGCTAACCGTATTAAATTATTAATGACTGTTGCAAAAGATAATTTAAAAACAAAACAAAATGAAAAAATTGCAATTGAGAAAGAAAATATCGAAAAAGTAAAAACAACTGAAAAAGTAAATTCCAAATAATAAATTTAATTATAATAATAAATAAAAAATAATTCTTCTTAGCCAACATATTAATAATTATTTAAAAAAATGAACTCTGTAAATATAACCAATTTAATAAGAGTTCATTTTTTATTATTTATTTAATTATTTTTATTTATTTAATTATTTTTATTTATTTAATTATTTTTTATTTATTTAATTATTTTCATTTATTTAATTATTTTTATTTATTTAATTATTTTTTATTTATTTAATTATTTTTTATTTATTTAATTATTTTTATTTATTTAATTATTTTTATTTATTTATTTTTATTTATTTATTTATTTTTATTTATTTATTTTTACTTATTTAATATTTTTTATTTATTTAATATTCTTTAATTTATTTAATCATTTTTTTAACCATTTAAATTTTATTAGTAAAATATTTATTATTATTTTTTGTAGTAATATCCTTATGGATATTATCTCCTTAAAGTTCAATTAAAGAATAGTGTAAACTATTAAATTTTTATGTTGATTTATTTTTGCATTATGTAGATTTATTTTTTCCTTTTTATATTTACATCTAAACGTCTATAGACGTAATCATTTAAGTCCTTTACTTTTACTTTAAATAAATAAAAATTTATAATAAAATCTATTTTTTAGTAAAAAAAATAAATTATACTTTTTTCATTCCTACTTTTTAACCAATCTAGTTTTTTCTTAATTGTAATCTCTTATCCTTTTATAATTATTTTTTTATTATTTATTATTATTTTTTAATAT
>CAJFQT010000091.1 GCA_904419095.1 uncultured Clostridia bacterium
CTTTTGGAGCTTGTTCAAAATTCTTTTTAGTTATTTTTAATATGTCTTCTTGCTTTACTAAGTTTGTTAGTCCATCAGATGACATTAATAATATATCATCTTTCAAAAATCCCTTTACCATTACATCTGGTTCTATAAAAGCATTACATCCGAAGTGCCTTCATTAGCATATTTTTTTGTGGATGATGTTCTGCTTCTTCTTTTGTTATAGTACCATCTTTTACTAATTTTTGAACATAACTATGGTCTTGGGTTAGTTTTCGTATAAATTCGTTTCTTATTCTATATATTCTGCTATCTCCGATATGTCCTATAAAAACTTTGTTATTATATATTAGGGCTATTTCTAATGTTGTTCCCATTCCTTCTAGTTCTGGATTCTCTTTTGATTTTTCATATACAACCATATTTGCATATTCCATACTGCTCCCTAATAATTGTATTATACTATCTCTGTCTTTAGAAATATCTTTAAAATTATTTTCTATATAACTTTTGGCTGTTTGAATGGCTAAGCTACTTGCTATTTCTCCACCTTTATAGCCTCCCATTCCGTCAGCTAACATATATAATTGTACTTCGTCTAATGAGTTTGAGATGTAATATGAATCTTGATTCATTTCTCTTACTTTGCCTACATCAGATTTAGCATATGCTTTTATCATTTTTTCACCTCTGTCCTCTAGCTATATAATTTCTTATTATATTTTATACCACAAGTTGTATATTTTTGCAATGATTTTCTTTAAAATTGCACCTTCTTATGATATACTTTCTCTAGTTTAAATATAAAGGAGGAATTGATATGTCTACACCACATAATGAGGCAAAAATTGGTGATATTGCCAAAACTGTTATAATGCCAGGTGACCCATTACGAGCAAAATACATTGCTGAAAATTTTTTAGAAGATGCTAAATTAGTCAATAAGGTAAGAAATATTTTCGCTTATACTGGAAAATATAAAGGTAAGGAAATTACTATAATGGCTTCTGGTATGGGAATGCCTAGTATGGGAATTTATTGTTATGAATTATATAAATTTTATGGAGTAGAAAAAATCATTCGTATTGGCTCTTGTGGAGGATATACTCCAGATTTAAAATTATTTGATATTATTTTAGCAGATAATGTTTTTTCTGAAAGTAATTTTGCATTAACTTTAAATAATGATAATTGTCATATTGTCTCTTCTGATAAAGAATTAACAGATGATATACAAAAGAAAGCTAAAGAAAATGATATATCCATTCATAGAGGCAATACTGTTTGTACAGATTGTTTTGATGTATACATGACTGATGTTAATAAATTTTTAGAAAGAATTCCTAAAGATTTTAATCCATTAGGTGCAGAAATGGAAGCTTTTGCTTTGTTCTATGTTGCTAAAATGTTAAATAAAAAAGCTGCTTGTTTAATGAGTGTTGTTGACTCTAAATTTATTAAAGAAGTGGCTTCTCCTGAAGAACGTGAAACGGGTTTGAATACCATGATTAAACTTGCTTTAGATGTTTGTTAACATTTCGTTGTTAAAATCATACAATACTATAAATTAGGTTTATAGATACCTTAAAAAATCTAAATTTATGTATAAGGAATGATTTTAATTGAGAATAATAAAAAGAATTGCGATTGTAGGTAGTACTGGTTTAGTCGGTAGAACTGTACTAAAAGTTCTTGAAGAAAAAAATTTTCCAAATTGTAGCTACACATTATTTTCTTCACAAAAATCTGCTGGTCAAAAAGTTAAATTTTTAGGTCAAAACTATATTATATGTGAACTTAAAGAAAACTCTTTTGATTCTGGTTTTGACTATGCAATATTTTGTGCTGGAGGAAATGTTTCTAAAAAATTCATACCAATAGCAGTTAAAAATGGATGTACTGTAATAGATAACAGTAGTATATTTAGAATGGACGAAAATGTTCCTCTAGTAGTACCAGAAGTCAATCCAGAAGACATTGCAAGCAACAATGGAATAATAGCAAATCCAAACTGCTCTACAATACAAGCAGTCTTACCATTAAAACCCATTTATGATAATTATGGTATAAAAAGAATAGTATACTCTACATATCAAGCTGTATCAGGTGCTGGAAGATATGGGATTGAAGTTTTAGAATCAGGTCCAGAAAATAAACCATTGAAAAAGTTCCCATATCCTATTTATAATAACTGTATTCCCCAAATTGACGAATTCACTCAAGATGGATATACAAAAGAAGAACATAAAATGATAAATGAAACTAGAAAGATTCTGCACGATAGCAATCTAAAAATCACTGCAACAACAGTACGTGTACCAGTTAAAAATTGCCATAGTGAAAGTATAAACATAGAACTAAAAAATAATTTTGATATTTATGACATAAAAATTTTATTACAAAATTTTCCTGGAATTATACTTGTAGACGACACAGAAAAAAAGCATTACCCACTACCAACAAAAGTTGATGGAAATGATGAAGTCTTTGTTGGAAGAGTAAGAAGAGATTACAGTATAGAAAATGGTTTAAATATCTGGGTAGTAGCAGATAATTTAAGAAAGGGTGCTGCTACAAATGCTGTTCAAATATTAGGAAAAATATTAGAATCTTAAAATTATATCTTACAAATTACAAACTCCAATTAAGACATAAGACATGTAGAGAAGCTACCACTCAAGAAATATTATTCTGTATCGAAGCTTGTGGATAGAGGTGTACCGCTAAAACTTAAGAAGTATATATATTTAAAAATTGTGAACGGCTCACTACATAGTTTAAGATATTCTATGCAAAATTTTCGGCACCCTTTACTGTGCTAATTTTCTTACTAAGAAAATTCCACGAACATTTTCCAAAAATTTTGCAAAGAATATCTAAAACTATTCCGATCACACATTCACAATTTTTAAATATATATACTTCTTAAGTTTTAGCTTCTCTACTATTTTGAGTTTTGGCTGTGAATTGTATTTCTTGAGTGGTAGTGGTAATAATAGAGGTATCAACAAAAATCCACAAACCATTACAACATTAAAATTATATAAAAGCACTTACTATATCATTTGCAATAATCCCAAAAAATTTCATTAACTCCTTAGCATTTCCAGACTTACCAAAGGTATCGTTAATTCCAATCCTAACCAACTTTTTAGGGCACTCATCTGTAAGAACTTCTGAAATAGCAGAACCTAATCCTCCGATTACATTATGATCTTCAACAGAAACCAATTTATCAGTCTCACTTGCACACTTTACAATTAACTCCCTATCAATAGGCTTAATTGTATGAATATCCACCACTCTAATATAAATACCCTTTTCACTTAAGATTTTTTGAGCCTGTAAAGCTTCATTTACTGTAACTCCGGTAGCGAATACTGTTCCATCAATTCCATTACCAAATTGAATGCCTTTTCCAATTTCAAATTTTTGATTTGCATCATATATAATTGGAGTGGAAAGTCTTGCTAGTCTCAAATAAACAGGTCCTTCATATTTTGCGATTTCTTTTACAGCCCATTTAGTTTCAGTATCATCAGATGTGCTAATAACTGTCATATTGGGAATTGTTCTCATCAAAGAAATATCCTCAATCATTTGATGAGTAGCCCCATCTTCTCCTACAGTTATTCCTGCATGGGTTGCACAAATTTTTACATTTAAATTTGGATAACATATACTATTACGTATTTGATCATATGCTCTTCCAGCTGCAAACATTGCAAACGTGCTAGCAAATGGAATTTTTCCACAAGTAGCCATTCCGGCAGCTGTACTCATCATGTCTTGTTCTGCTATTCCCATATCAAAAAATCTATCAGGAAACTCTTTTGCAAACAAATTTGTTTTTGTTGCACCAGATAAGTCTGCATCTAGTACAACTATGTCCTTATTTTCCTTTCCTAGCTCTAATAAAGCTTCACCATAGCTTTGTCTTGTTGCTTTTAAATTTTCCAATTTTATTCTCCTTTTACTATCATATTTTTAATAACATAGAGATTGTTATTATTTTATTTTTATATATAAACTATAGAGGCGGTTAAGCCTCTATAGTTTATTACTTATAATTTTATTTTATAAGTATAATATTGAACGAAAAGATTCTATTTCGCCTTTACCAGAATTTTCTCCTGGAAATCGTAAACTTGTATTTGAGCTTGTTCCCACTCTAGAATAGCACCCTCCTCTTGCAACACATGGAAACCATTTACTCATTGTTTCAGTTGTCCATTCAAGACAATTGCTCCCCATATCACAAATGTTTAATTGTACATCACCAGACATCCCTGTATTTATTGGATGTAAACCTTCATTTAAACTTTTTTGTTGAGAATAATTATTTTGTCCATATTTTTGTATAAATAGTATTGCTGTATCCCAAGAATAACTATTTATTAAATCACTCGTTATATTAGTGTATAAATCTTGACAAAGATTTGATGCTTCTCCTCTAGTAACATTATTCCATACTGGTTTATTATATTTGCTCTCTACTTTATTGTTTTCTCCTTGGCTTGCTTCAAATCTAGCAAAATAATATCCACCATTTTCTCTTACACTATCTATAAATCCTTCTATATCTTTTGCTGCTGTACTTTCCTCTGATATTTCTTCTTCTTTAGCACTAAAAACTTTTTCTTTATATACATCTTGGACTTCTTTTGGTGTACCATCCTCTTCAAATTCATATCTTCCTAATAAAATTTCTCCATCTTTTACATCATCTATTGTTCCATCTTCTCCTAAAATTCCATCAACTGGAATCCATACATATTGATTTCCTCCTGCTGTATTATCTAGATCATCACCTTCAACATCAGATATTACAAATCCTTCTTCTTCTGTTGTTCCTTCAATATGATAAAATCCTTCTGGTACAGTTGCTTTTTTTCTTTCTTTTTTCTCTGTTTTTTTACTTTCTGAATTGTCATTTTCTGCATTAATAATATTTTGGCTTGATATCTCATTATTACTAATTTCTGTATTGTTTTTATTTAATTGTACTACTAATGTAACTATTACACCTACAACTGCTATTAGTGCAACAATTATTAGTATTAATACAATTAATGTGATTCCTTTAATGTTATTGTTCTTTTTTTCTTTTGAAATTTTCATTAAAAATCCCCCTTAATTTAAATTCTTAAATCATTGTACTTCCAATTATTCCAGCATCATTTCCTAGTATTGCTTGAACTATATTTATTGTTTTCCTTTGATTAAATAGATATTCTTTTTTTATAATATTTTCTTTTAGTTTATCTAGCAATATATCACTAAAATATACAAAGCTTCCACCAATTCCTATAACTTCTGGTTCAAAAATATTTACAATGTTTGATATTCCAATACTTAAATTGTCAATATAATCATTTATAACTCTTTTTATTTTTGGATTATCTTGATTTTTTCTAATTATATCTAATAAATCTTGTCCTCTTGCTTTTTCATTTAACCCTAATTCTTTTCTTAAATTGTCTTTAAAAGCTTTCATTGATGCATATTTTTCAAAGCATCCTTTTTTTCCACATTTACATTCTAGACCATTTTTTTGAATTATCATATGTCCAAATTCACATCCAGGAAGTTCACCTGTGTCTAGAACTTTGTCATTGATAATTACTGCTCCTCCTATTCCTGTTCCTAGTGTAATGAATACTTCCCTAGAATATTTTTTTAATGCTCCATATCTATTTTCTGCAATAGCTGCACATCTACAATCATTTGCTATTTTTATAGGTAAATTTATGTTCTCTTGCAATTTTTTTACTATTGGATAATTTTTTAGTCCTAAATTGACAGATTTAATTACTTTTTCGTTTGAAATTGTT
>CAJFQT010000092.1 GCA_904419095.1 uncultured Clostridia bacterium
TAATTGTTATACTTAGTTTATTATTATTAGGAGGTTGTTATTATGAGTTCAATTACAAAACCAGAAATTTATTCTGCTATTGGTAAGAAAATTAAAGAATATCGTCTAAAAAATCATTTGACTCAAGAAGAATTAGCTGAAAAACTTGATATTTCTGTTAAATATATTTCTAGAATTGAAAATGGTAGTGGTGGTGTTAAATTAGAAACTTTAATTAACGCAATGAATTTATTAGGTATTGTTCCTAATGTTGCTTTTTCTGATTTAATTAAAAATGATGATATTAAGTTACAATTATTTTTATCTTCTAAGATAAGTGAATTGTCTAATGATAAAATTGATTTTTTACTTTCTTTAATTGATTCATTGAAAAAATTAAATTAATTTAAATTAAACAATTTAGTACAATGTATATGATTTTCTTTAATTTTTAATTTAATATACATTGTACTAAATTTTTTATTCTTTTTTCTAAATTGTAAATTTACATTTATTATTCTTTCCAAAATGCTTTATAAGTATTATATGCTGAATAAATATCAAATTTACTTGTTACTTCATATGGTGCATGCATTGAAAGTACAGGAACTCCACAATCTATTACATCTACGCCTTTGTTAGCTAGGATGTATGCTATTGTTCCTCCTCCTCCTATGTCTACTTTTCCAAGTTCTGCGATTTGATATTTTATATCATTTTTTTCTAATACATTTCTTACCCACGCAACATATTCTGCATTAGCATCTGATGCTCCTGATTTTCCTCTTGCTCCAGTATATTTGTTTAAACTTATTCCTTTTCCTATAAACCCTGCATTTATTTTGTCTGATACTGATGCATATATTGGGTCAAATCCTGCATCTACATCTGATGATAACATTTTTGAAAAACAAAATACTTTTTCTAATAGATTTGGTCTATTTATTTGCAATTTGTTTAATATTTCTGATATGAAGAAATCAAACATATGGGATTCCATTCCAGTATTTCCCATGCTTCCTATTTCTTCTTTGTCTGATAGAATACATACTGCTGTATTTTTTACTTTTTCTAATTCCATCATTGCTAAAAGTGATGTGTATGCACATACTTTGTCGTCTTGTCCATATGCTGCAACCATACTTTCATCAAATCCTAGACTTCTTGCTTTAAATGCTGGTACTAATTCTAATTCTGCACTTGTTAAGTCAGCTTCTGTGATTCCATATTTTTGATTTAATAAGTTTAAAATATTTAGTTTTACTTTTTCTGATATTTTTTCTGTTTCTGTATCAGTATATGGTATGCTTCCTATTAATAGATTTAAGTCTTCTCCATCTATTCCGTTTTTTAATTTTTTGTTCATTTGCTCATCTGCTAAGTGAGGTAATAGGTCTGTTATTGTAAATATTGGGTCTGTTTCTTTTTCTCCTATGTTTATTTCTATTTTTTCTCCATTTGTTTTTACTATTACTCCATGTATACTTAATGGAATTGTTGTCCATTGATATTTTTTTATTCCTCCATAGTAGTGTGTTTTGAAGTATGCAAGTTCTGTGTCTTCATATAATGGATTTGGTTTTAAGTCTAATCTTGGTGAATCAACATGTGATCCTATTATGTGCATTCCATTTTCTATTGTTTCTTCACCTATTATTGCTAGATACATACTTTTTTCTCTGTTTACAAAGTACACTTTGTCTCCGGGTTTTAGTGTGCTGAATTCTATTATGTCCCTAAATCCATTTTCGTCTGCTAGTTTTCTTGCTTCTTTGATGAATTCTCTTTCTGTTTTACTTTTGTTAAGGAATTCCATGTATTTTTCTGATACTTTGAATATTTCTTCTTTTTTTCTTGTATCTACTGTTTTCCAGCCATTTTCTTTTTTGGCAAATAGTTTTTCTTTTAGTTCTTCCATTTTTTCCCTCCTTTGTTTTTGTTAGTATATCACTATTTTTTTTATTTTTCCACTATTTTTTTTATTTATTCTTTTTATTGTATGATATTTTATGCTTTTTTGCGTTTTTTACTTGACTTGCTATTTTTTTTTTGCTAAAATTTCCTTATCAAATCATATATTTATATAGTTTTGATTTATTTTTTGTTTATTGAACTAGATTTCTCCTTTGATAAGTAATCTAGTTCTTTTTTTGTATTTTATTGTAGGAGAAATAAAATGTATTATACTTATATGTTAAGATGTTTAGATGATTCTATCTATACTGGTATGACTAATAATTTGAGGAAACGAATTGAGGAACATTTGTCAAAGGGTAAAAATGGTGCAAAGTATACCAAATCACATGGTGTTGTTAAGTTGGAAATAGCTTGGAAAAGTAAAGATAAATCCTTGGCCTGTAAGTTGGAGTATTATATTAAAAATCTTACTAAAAAACAGAAAGAAAATTTAATAAATGGTGAAAAATTGGCTACTTATTTACGTGGAAAAGTTGATTGTAGAAGATATAGTTGTGTTGATGTAAAGTTGTTGAATAAGGATTTTGATATTTTATAATTTATAACACGAATTCTCTTAATACCATTTTGATTGAGACTAAATTCAAAAAATGACATTCTACTTTTTGTTGAATGCCATTTTTATTTTTCATATTTTATTTACCCTCATTTCTTTATAGTTTTCTTTTTTATTAAACTTTCTTTATTCTTTCTTCTTTAGTAGCTAACTCTTGGATTGTTTGTCTAAACCGTTACCATATTTTTATTTTTTAGTAGTTTTATCCTAAGATAACTAGATATTTTTATTTCTTATATAATCTCCATTAAATTCATTTTCTAAAATATCCATATGTAATCTATCATAATATTTGCCATTTAAAAATATAGATTCTCTACTACAGCCTGTATCTTTAAAGCCGCATTTTAAATAACATTTATGAGCTCGTTCATTTATTGATAATAAATCTAATCTTATGCTATGTAAATTTAAATATTTGAAACCATATTCTAATAATAGTCTAATTGCTTCTGTTCCATATCCGTTACTCCTATAATCACTATCACCAATAAATATTCCAAGCACTGCACTTCTTGCAATATAGTTGAATTTCTCTAATCCAACTGTACCTATTAATTTGTCAGATTTTAGGTCTATTATATTAAAATTTTTATTATCATTATTTTTTGTGGCTTTCTCAAGATATTCTTTTTCACTTTGCCATGTCATTATTTGTGAACTTCTTCCAGTGTAATCTGTTATTTGAAAATCATTCATCCACTCTGTAAATTTAGTTATTTCTTCATCAGATACTCCTTTTGGAGATAAATATATTCTATCTCCAATTAGTTTTTTGAAATTAAAATTTGGCATTATTTACTATCTCCTTTCATTATTTTTAAATATTTATCAGTAAACTTTTGTAAATTATTTTTATTATTTTTTAGTTTTTTTATCTTTTTCTCCAACATATTTGTCTGCATTTCTTTTCTTTAGACTAATCCAATATCTTTGGACAAGTTCATTATTAACATATATTTCGTTTTCCAGTATTCCTCCATTATTCATAATGCTTTTGGCTGATCCTTTGTTATTCTTATCACAGCACATTAAAACATTATCTATACCAATTTTCTTACATTCTTTTAAGGCTAATCTGATTTGCTCTGTTGCATATCCTTTTCTTCTTTCAGATGGTCTTACACTATCTCCTATATGTCCGCCATAATTTAATAATTTTTCATTTAAATAATGTCTTATCTGTACATTACCTACTATTTTTTTATCTGATTTCCTTATCGTTAAATATAATGTTGCAGGAATTCTATTATCTTCAGCAGAATCATTTGATAAATCATTTTGAATCTTTTTTAGCCATTCATCAAAATTTTGTATTCTATCAAGTCCTCCATCTCCAGCAATTTCATATTCTCCATTTTCTAAAAATTCTTGGAGATATTCTTCTACTTGTTGTTTATGTTCTTTTGTTGGAAACACTAATTCTAATTTATCTTTCTTTTTTACATTATTCATTATTAATCCCTCTTCTTTATAGTTTTAAAAATTAAAAGTCTCACAAAGAAAATCTTTTTAAGACTCCTTTGTAAGACTTTTTTAAATTTATCTCAAAGTGTAAATAACTTTTTTTATTATAAGTTATCCTATACCGCTCAAGACTCATTGCCTTTTAGGTATACTCTTAAAATATTGTTAATATTTTATCATGGATTTAAATGTGTGTCAATGATTTTATGTGAATTTGTGGTTTTGTGAAATATTGTTAATTGACTGCAGTAACACAGATATAGAAAAATTTTAAAAATGTTTGAAAAATATGAAAGACTTAAAATATCTGAAAACAATTTAAGGAGCTTGTAAAAAGCTCCTTTTTCTGGTCGAGGTGACACGGATTACCTACTCAAAATTACATTAATATCAACTTCTCACTTATCGCTATATTTCTTTTAATGCAATTTTATTGATATATCAAATCATTATATAATGACATTTTATCTAAAATATGATATACTCATAAATATATTTTTTTAAATTAATCATAATATTTGCGTTTTATATATTATTACAAAAAGGAATGATATTGAAAATGAAAAATAAAAATCTAAAACTGAAAATAATCGTAATATGTTCCTTTGCCATACCAATTTTTCTAACTTTCATTTTAAGATTGCTTGATATAACCAGAAAAATAAATATTTCTGGAGATGCTTGGCTTGGATATATAGGCAATATAATAGCTACATTTACAGCTATTATTGGGATAACTATTACATTATATAAATTTTTTGAAGAAGAAGAATTAAAAAATATGCCATCAATAATAATAAAAAAAGCAGACAAATATGAATACTGTTATTGGTGCGAAAATAGAAAAAAAAATTATACACATAGTAAAAGTATATATATAGAAATAATCAATAAAGGAACTACATCAATCAAATTTCCACAAATTAAAAATTCTTTAGGGATAATTAATAATATTCATAAAGCGGACAGTGAACTAGAATTAGATTTAATTGAGCCAACAAATTTACAAACTAATAATAAATATATAGTAGAAATAAATATCAATTATTGCGAGGGTATGAGTACATATATAATTGAAAACTTTGAATTTATATGTACTAATATAAATAATCATAAATACAGTATTCCTTTTGAGGTAGAAATCCAAAGATATAACCAAGAAGAATATCACATATATCAAAAAGAAATTACAAGACTAAAAATTTAGCTATTTCTCTTGACTGATTACATGAAAAGTTTCATAATATTGAATGAGAAATATATAAATATTTTTCAAGTTCAACTGCATTATATAATAATATTTTTATAATGTTAATGAATTTAAAAAATATTTTGTTTTTCTAACAAGCATTTAAAAGGTGAGTTTATGAATATATTTAATGTAAATGTTCCAAAAAATAGTCTCTCAATGATTTTTGATGAATTTAATGGAGTTGAAAATTAAATTCAACATTATATTTGTATAAATCAAAAATTGTTTATGATGAAGAAGGTAATAAATATTCTGCAAAATTAGAAATAGATTTAGAACAAAATTCAAAGAAAGATAACTTAGTTAATCAAATTTTCAATAAAGAATATGGAAGTTATATAATAACTTTTATAAATGCTGATTTTTCTACGGTAGAAAATGCTTATTATTCTTTTTTTATTTATTATGGACTCGAAGGCTTTAATTCAATATCTGAAATAAAAGAAAAGTTTTCACTTTAATATAAAGCAAGATATATATCTACAAAAAGTTTTCTTGATTATTATAATAAAGCTTTTGAATATGTAAAAGATAAATATATAAAATTCCAAAAAAATA
>CAJFQT010000093.1 GCA_904419095.1 uncultured Clostridia bacterium
TATGCATTTGTAGGACCATCAGGGACGGGAAAAAGTTACAGAGCACAAATGGTAGCAAGTGAAAAAAATATAAACTTCATAATAGATGATGGGCTTTTAATAAAAGATAATGAAGTAATAGCAGGCGAATCTGCAAAAAAAGCACCAACAAAAATAGAAACAGTAAAACATGCACTATTTTACAGAGATGAAGAAAAAGAAGAAATAGTAAAAGCATTAAAAAAATATAAACCAGAAAGCATATTAATACTTGGAACATCAGATGGAATGGTAAAGAAAATAGCAGAAAACTTAGGACTACCAGAAATATCTGAAACAATATATATAACAGATGTAGCAACAAAGCAAGAAATGGAAACCGCAAGAAGAATAAGAGTAACAGAAGGAAAGCATGTAATACCAGTACCAACATTTGAAATAAAGAAAGATTTTTCAGGATATTTATTAGACCCACTTCAAATATTCAAATCAAAAGGAAAAGGGCAAAAACCATACATATCAGAAAAATCAATAATAAGACCAACATTTAGTTACATGGGAAAATTCACAATATCAGACACAGTATTCAGACAAATATTAGAATATCTTGCATCAAAAACACCAGGAATATATAAAATATTAAAAACAAGAGTAGAAAACTACGGTGAAGGTGTAAAATTATATATGGAAGTCACAGTAGTATATGGAACTAATGTGGTAAAAGATATAAAAAATTTCAAAGAAAAAGCAAGAAAAGAAATTGAAAAATTAACGGCAATGAATGTTGTAGAGTTAGATGTAGTAGCCAAAAACATATATGTACCAGGAAAAAGTTAGGAACGTTTGGGACACTCCATTTCGTTCCTAAATAGGGTTCTATAGTAGACTACAAGCCAGTTTCAAAGATTTATTTTAGATTTTTTTTGAAAGTATATTTAAGAAAAAAATAAATTTAATATAATATTATATAATATAAATATTTAATACTACATAATTATAGTAGGAACGATTTGGCGTGTCCCAAACGTTCCAAAAAGGAGAGAAAAATGTCATTTATAGTAGCAATAGATGGACCTGCTGGAGCAGGAAAAGGAACAATAACAAAATTAGTAGGAGAAAGATTAGGATTAGTAAATATTGATACAGGAGCAACTTTTAGATGTGTTGCTTTAAATATGATACAAGAAAATATAAAGATAGAAGAAGAAAAAAAAATACAAGAAGTTTTAGATAAAATTCATATTAAAATGGAACCTAATGGAAAAATCTTTTTAAATGAAAAAGAAGTAACAAAAAGAATCAGAGAGAATGATGTGAATGATTTAGTTTCACCAGTATCAACATTGCCAATTGTTAGAAATAAATTATTAGAAATACAAAGAAAAATTGCAGAAGGAAAAAATGTTATTATGGAAGGAAGAGACATAGGAACAGTAGTATTTCCAAATGCAGATGTAAAGATTTATTTAGATGCCACAGCAGAAGAAAGAGCAAGAAGAAGAGTTTTACAAAATCAAGAAAAAGGAATAGAAGCTTCTTATGAAGAAGTTCTAGAAAAAATTAAAGAAAGAGACAAAAGAGATTCTACAAGAGAAATTGCACCTTTAAAAAAAGCAGAGGATGCAATATATGTAGATTCTACTAATTTGAATATTGACCAAGTAGTAGAAGAAGTTATAAACATTATTAAAGATGTATCAAAATAAAAGGCTATAATAAAGATAATTGTACAAATATAAGTTGCAGTTTATGCCCAAAAATAAAACATTATTGAGGAGAAAAAAAATGAAAAAAGTTATTAAAGAAATATTAAAATGGATTGTTAGAGGAGCAATATTTATATGGTTTAAAATAGTGTATCAGGCAGAAATAAAAGGATTAGAAAATGTGCCCAAAACAGGTCCAATTATTTTCTGTGGAAATCACAGAAGTTATGCTGACCCACCACTAATGGTTGTTACAGCAAAGAGGGATATGAAATTTTTAGCAAAGGAAGAATTATATAAAAATAAATTTTTAGCATTTTTAGGATGGATATTTGAAGCAATACCAGTAAAAAGAGATGAAAAAGATGTATCTGCTATAAAACAATCATTAAAAGTTTTAAAAGAAGGAAAATGTATAGCTTTATTTCCAGAAGGAACAAGAAATGGTTTAGAAAAGGGTGAAAAAGTAAAAGATGGAGTAGCATTTTTTGCAGTAAGAAGCGGAGCAAAGGTTGTGCCTTGTGGAATAAAAGGTGGTACAAAAGAACATCATAAAATTATAATTACATATGGAAAAGCTTTAGATTACAGTGAATATAAGGGATGCAAAGATAAAGAAGTTTTAGATAAAATAACAAAAGAAATAATGGATAATATAATAGAATTGACAAAATAGTAATAAAGTAGTATAATCTTTAAAGCTTATTTTACGAGATGAAGCGTTTTTCACAAATGAAAGACGTTTTTGTTATTAAAAATTAAAAATAAATAAAAAGGAAGGATAGAGATGAATAACCAAAAAATAAGAAACATAGCAATAATAGCACACGTAGATCATGGAAAAACTACATTAGTAGATGCAATGCTTAAACAAAGTCACGTATTTAGAGAAAACGAACAAGTACAAGAAAGAGTAATGGACTCAAATGACTTAGAGAAAGAAAGAGGAATAACAATACTTTCTAAAAATACATCTGTTATGTATAATGACATAAAAATAAATATAGTAGATACACCAGGACATGCTGATTTTGGAGGAGAAGTAGAAAGAGTTTTAAAAACAGTAGATGGAGTATTACTATTAGTAGATGCATTTGAAGGAGCAATGCCACAAACAAGAGAAGTATTAAAAAAATCATTAGCATTAGGATTAAAACCAATAGTAGTAATAAATAAAATAGATAGACCAGGAGCAACTCCAGAAAAAGTAGTAGATCAAGTAATAGAACTATTTATAGAACTAGATGCAACAGATGAGCAATTAGACTTTCCAGTAGTATATGCATCAGCAAAAAATGGAATTGCAAAAATGGACTTATCAGAAGAAACAACAGATTTACATTGTCTATTTGAAACAATAGTAAACACAATAAAAGCACCAAACTGTGACTTAGAAGGGCCAGCACAAATGCTTGTATCTAACATAGATTACGATGATTATGTTGGAAGAATAGCAGTAGGAAGAATAGAAAGAGGAACATTTAAACTTAATATGCCTGTTAGCATATGTGGAAAAGAAGACAAAGTTACACAAGGTAGAATAGCAAAACTATATACACATGTAGGATTAAAAAGAGTAGAAGTCGAAGAAGTAGGAGCAGGAGATATTATAGCACTTGCAGGACTACCAGATATCAACATAGGAGACACAATATGTGACTTCAATCATCCAGAAAAAATACCATTTGTAGATATAGATGAACCAACAGTATCAATGACATTTAGTGTAAACAATGGACCATTTGCAGGAAGAGAAGGACAATTCATAACATCACGCCACATTCGTGATAGATTATTTAAAGAACTAGAAAGAAATGTCTCATTAAGAGTAAAAGAAACAGCAAGTCCAGACTCTTTTGAAGTATCAGGAAGAGGAGAATTACACTTAGCAGTTTTAATTGAAACAATGAGAAGAGAAGGATTTGAATTACTTGTATCTAGACCAAAAGTTATCTTCAAAGAAATAGATGGAGTAAAATGTGAACCAATAGAAAGATTAGTAGTAAATGTACCAGATGATTGCATTGGAAATGTAATTGAAAAATTAGGAAGAAGAAAAGCAGAAATGGTAAACATGGAGCCAGCTGAAAGTGGACATACAAAAGTTGAATTCAAGATTCCAGCAAGAGGATTAATAGGATATCGTACAGAATTTTTAACAGATACAAAAGGTGAAGGAACAATGAATCACATATTTGACAGCTATGAACCATACAAAGGAGATATCCAAGCACGTGTAAGAGGAACAATAGTTGCATTTGAAAATGGAAAATCTGTAACATATGGATTATATAATGCACAAGATAAAGGAGAACTATTTATAGGACCAGGTGTAGATGTATATGAAGGAATGATAGTAGGTCTAAACTCAAGAGGAGAAGACTTAGCGATAAATGTATGTAAAGAAAAACATTTAACAAATACAAGAGCATCAGGTTCAGATGAAGCATTACGTCTAGTACCACCAATTCAAATGTCACTTGAAAAAGCAATAGAATTTATTCAAGATGATGAGCTTGTAGAAGTAACACCAAAATCAATTAGATTAAGAAAGAAAATATTAGACAGTAAAGAAAGAGAAAGAGCAAACAGAAGTAAATAAAACGATTATTATTTAGTGTAGTATAGAACTTCTCTACAGAATTAGAGCTGAGTAATAAAATAAAAGATAAAAAAAGTTAAAAATAGAATCAATATTACTTGACTATCTAGAAAAATAATAATATACTAACCCTATAAAAATTAGGAGGGGACAGTATGAGCAAAAAAGATTGGTATCTAATGGCAGCACGGAAATACACAAAATGGGGAAAAGACCAAGAAAATGCAGAAGAATTAAAAGAAAAGATGCCCCAAACTCATCAAACAGATATAGAAAAAATGAATTTTGATGAGGACGAGATTTATGAGTAAAAGATTAATGCTGTCAAATGACAGCATTAATCTTTATATAAGAAAAATTATTTTCTATACAATAATAAAAGTAGCAAAGCAAAAATAATAGTTTAAAATTGTAAAAAAAGAAGGAATGGAAAGATGAATAAAGAAGCATTAGAAACAATTAAACAAAAAGCAATACAAGAACACATACCAATAATAATGGATGAAACATTAGAAACAATAAAAAAGTATATGAAAGACAAAAAAGTAAATAGAATATTAGAAATAGGCACAGCAGTAGGATATTCAGGAATATGTTTTACAGAGCTACTTACAGAAACGGGAAAAATAGATACAATAGAAAGAGAAACAGAGAGAGTAATAGAAGCAAAGCAAAATATAAAAAAAGCAGAAGTCGAAAAAATGATAAACATCTATGAAGGAGATGCAGTAGAAATATTGCCAACATTAAACGATAAATATGACATGATTTTTATAGATGCAGCAAAAGGAAAATATCCTTTTTTCTTAAAAGAAGCATTAAGAATGTTAAATAAGAATGGAATTATATTTGCAGACAATATTTTATATAAAGGATATGTTATGAGTGACTATAATAAACATAAACAAAGAACAGCAGTTAGAAATTTAAGAGAATATATAAAAGAAGTTACAGAAAACCCAAATTTAGAGACAGAAATTTTAGAAGTTGGAGATGGATTAGCAATTAGTAGATTAAAATAGTAAAAACGATTAAATTGCTAAACAAATTATTCCATATAATTTATAAAAGAATTGTAAAAAGCACAGAGAAGTAAATTTAATTATTAAATTACTTCTCTGTGCTTTATATTTTTTAAAAAATTTTTATATAAATTATTTTGATTTATAATTATCTAAAAACTAAGAAAACTATATCATTTTCTAATAAAAAAAGCAATACATAAAAAAGAAAAAATTAAATATAGAAGTTTGAAAAAATACAAATGAAAACCTTTCTACGTATGACAGTGTCAAGTGTTTTGTAAAAATATAAATTATTTAAATCAAAATACTTTATAAAAGGAGGAATTAAATTGCAAGGAAAACAAATGACAAAAAATATAAAACCA
>CAJFQT010000094.1 GCA_904419095.1 uncultured Clostridia bacterium
CACTATTAAATTCTTTAGATGTTTTATATAAAAAAGAAGAAAATAATGATTCTAAATAACTATTACAAGCATTGGAAATTTCTGTCAATACAGCGTTATTTAAATAATCAGAATCACTAGACATAGAATAAATACGTCCAGTAAAAGTATATTCTAAATTCACATATGGAGAGCCATTTACAATTGAAGCACTAATTTTAGTATTTCTTTGAGGAGTAAGATATATATCAATTGATTTATTATCATCATTTGGACTTGGAATAGAGACTAAGAATCCATCAATTTGATTTCTGGTACAAAGAAAAGCGACATTTTCAATTGCAGTTAATTCACCAACTAATTTATCATCTTTAAAAACAGCAAGTCCAATATTTTCTGAACGCAAATCACCAGTTATAGCAGACTCATTAGATTTTATACTAGAATCTTTTTCAGAAGGAATACTAGATTCAGAAGATTTAGATTCAGAATTTATACCTCCAAGAATTGCAAATGGTTCACAAGTATCACAATTCATATTATTAAAAAATCTACCAATAGTAGCATCTGTCGTATAACCCGTATAACTACTTGAATTTGTATAACCCTCATAATATTTAGTAATAAGAGGTTCAAATAAAGGTTTAGAATTTTCTATATAAGATTTAGCAGTACATTTACTTACAACAATATTTGTAGAAGGACGAACTTGATTGTCATTCATCAAAGTAAATATCTCGTCTGAAATACCATTTTTAGCAAATTCTTCAGAAAACACTATAAGTTTACAATGGGACAAACTAAGCTCTTTACCAACATAAGCATTCATCAAATTAATAGCACTACTAATAGAAGAAGCATCAACAGAATTTACAAAAGAAGAATCACTATCAGAAGAAGATCCATTTTCAGAAACAGCAGAAGGCTTAGTGAATTGAAAAGTTACTTTCAAATTATTAGTAGTAGAAGTGTCAACAGCCATAGAAACAACAAATGCAATATTACTTATTGTAAGTGATTGATAAGATGAATTAAAAGCTAAAGTTAAAATTATTAGTAAGATAGCTATAAATATTTTAATAAATTTACTTTTCACCGTTTTTCCTCCCTATATTTTTTGGCATTAGCAAAAATTAAAATCAAGAGACCTAGACCAAATACCACAGTCAAAGAAATAAATCTATATAAAGTATTACCAAGTAATTTAGAAATTGCAACAGTCTTAGGTAATAAAGCTACACTAAAAATCAATAAAGGAAAAATAAATGTAAGAGGTTTTTGGTATTTTAAATTAGCCATTTTTTTGAATATGATTGAAGAAAATTTAGAAGTTATAGTTAAATAACAACAAATTTCAAGCATCCATATAAGTAAAAAAATAGAATCTAATCTTTGAAAAAAAGTACCATATTCAATATAACTTGCAGCAGTGTATAAAGGAAGTATTTCATCAACTTTTAAGAAAAAAGAAAACATAAAAAGTAAAGTAGAAACACATAATAATAAGTAAAGTGCAGAAATACCAATTCCTGTTAAAGCAATTTTCTTAAAATCCTCTGGTTTTTTTAAAAGAGGAGGAATTATATATAAGCAAGAAATACCACTAAATGCTATAATATTACCAATTCCAACCACAAAAGTGTTAAAAACACCTTCTCCTAAAATTGGAAAAATACGTTCAAAACTAAAACTAGGCAAATTACCAATAAATAAGAAGAAAATGCTAACAATAACAAAAGGTAAAATAATAGAAATGACCTTAATATTAGAGCGGAAAGACAATGAATTTGTTATACAGATGGTAATTATAAAACTTAAAATTATATATAAAATATTAGTATTGGGAAAATATATTACCTTTAAACCTTCTGCAAAATTACGTAATAAAATTCCAGAGCTACTAATAAAATATATTATAAAAATTATTCCAACAATATTTTTTAAAAAAGGCCCACCCAAATAGTCAGAAATATCAATAATATCTTGACCTTGAAATTTTTTAAAAAGTTTAAAAAGAATAAATGCAAAAAGTAAAGCAAGAATAGAAACATATACAATATTTACTAGAATACCTGACTTAGAATTCTTAAGTAAAGTTACAGGTAAAGTTACAATTGTATGAGCAATAACAATACTTATAATAAGCATTATTGCCTCTTTAGTTGATATTTTTGTATCTGGCATATTTATTCACCTTTCCATTTCATAGAAATTTTATCTTGTTTTTTCATTTTTTGTGAACCTAAAAAAGCAGTTCTATTTTCCCTTTTCCAAATTTGTGGTATAAAATATCCATGACCCTTTGAACTGTCTAAAGGAGAAACACCTGTCATATAAGGAATACCAAAAGATTTAATATCGCAAAGCATTGATAAATAGACAAATATTCCTAAGGCAATACCTAAAGAACCAGCAATATAACCAAGAAATGTAAATAAAAATCTATATAATCTTATATGAAAACCAAAAGAATAGTCCGGAATAGTAAAAGAAGCAATTCCTGTTATTGCAACAATTATAATAAGAATAGGACTTACTATTCCTGCACTTACAGCAGCTTGACCAATTATAATAGCACCAACAATACCTATGGTAGGACCAATAGGAGAAGGAACACGTAAGCCTGCTTCTCTTATAAGTTCAAAAGAAATTTCCATAATAAGAATTTCAACAATTATAGGAAAAGGAACATTTTCTCTAGACGATAAAATTGAAAACAATAATTCAGTTGGTATAAACTCTTGATGAAAGCTTGTAACTGCTATATAAATTCCTGGAAGAAGTAAAGTAATAACAGTTCCTAAAAATCTAATAGCTAATACAAAATTTGCAAAGGGTGTTTTTAAATTTCTATCATCAGGAGATTTCAAAAAATCAATAAATACAGAAGGAAGTATCAATGCATATGGATTACCATTTACTAAAACTACAACACGACCTTCCAATAAATAAGAAGCAGACTTATCAGGCCTTTCAGTAGAAAGAGATTGTGGAACAGCTAAATCATTAGTATCTGTGATTAGTTGTTCAAGTTGACCTGTTGATAATAGAGAATCGATTTGCAAATTATTTAATCTATATCTTACTTCAGCAACTAAGTCTGTATTTGTAAGATCTTGAATATAGCATAAAGCACACTTAGTTTTAGTGATTTTTCCAACTTCAATATTTTCAATAATAAAATGTTCATTATTCACAATTCTACGCAAAAGGGAAGTATTAGTTCTTATATTTTCAACAAAAGCCTCATGAGGTCCTTTTACTACAATTTCATTATCAGGTTTTTCAACACTTCTTTGGCTAAAACCTTTAACCTCTATATCAAAAGCAATAGGTAAAGTATCAACAAATAAAGCACAATTTCCAGAATTAATACCAGAAAAAATTTTAGAAAAACTATCTGTTTCCTTTATTGAATTTTGAGGGATTAAACAACTTTTTAAATAATCCGGCAAATTAAATTTTTTAACTTTTCTTACAGTTACATTATTAGAAACAGCTTCTGAAATAACTCTAGTTTGATCATTATCATATAAATTATTTCTATTTCTGAGCATTAAAGGTTTTAAAATAAAATCATTCAAAATTTCTGAATTTATCATACCATCAATATACAAAATAAAAGCTTTATATTGTTTACCACGAGCATTTAATATAAAATCTCTAAGAACAATATCACTATTAATCAAAGTATTATATTTAGTTTTAACAAATTCAAAATTAACATCTACACTTGAAAAAATTTTATCATTTTTTAATACAAAATTATCTTCATTTTCTTGATTCTCAGCAGAAGTATTTCCGCACATCATTTTCAAGGATAGAAAAATTATGAACATTTTCTGGTTTATAAGTAAAAATATTTTCGAAAACTTGTTTAAAATCCATTAGAAATCTTCCTTTTTTATTATAAATAAAATTACAGATGTGTTACAATTCGGACTTAATTACGTTGAGAAGTATGGAATGTTGATATATAAATTTTTTTATCAAAGACCTATAGGTAGACTAAAGCTTTTGTTTTTAATAAAAAAATTTATATAGAAACATTCTGTACGGTCTAATTTTATAATAGACTGAATTGTAACTAATATATACTTATTATTAGTAATTTTTTTATAAATATACTAGTTTTTCCTACAAAAAAATGATATAATAAAAGTGTTGAAAATTAAAAACAGGAGATAAACCATTCGAAAGGGATTGATTTATATGAGAAGTAAATTTACAACCTTTATAATGTCAATAATTATAATATTAATTTTTATAGGATTTATATTATTTGGATATATACTATTTAATGAATTTGCAGGAGATGATTTAAAAGAAGGCGTTGAAAATTTCGTTTCAACAGTTACAAGTCTAGCTGATGGAAGTGAAGAAGAAAATTTGACTACACCAGGAATAATTGAGACAAACATTAATGAATTACAATCAGCAAATGCAGAGCCTGCAAGTATAAAATACGACAATATTGTAATAGATGACTATTTCTATGAGCAATTAGAAGAACCATCAAAAATTTTTTATAGAGCACTAGAAAGTAACAAAGAAAACTTGAAAACAGGAACATATAAAATAGAATTTGGAGACGCATTTTCAAATGTATTAAATGCAAGCGGAGGAGAAAAATTACTTGGAGAATATTATCAATCAGCAGTAGAAACATACATATATGATCATCCAGAAGTATTTTATATAAATGTAAACAAAATGTATTTAAATATAGAAACAACAACAAAAGGAAATAATGTAACATACAATGTGTTTATAAATTCTGGAAACCAAGCAAACTATTTAGAAGATGGATATAACTCAAAAGAACAAATAGATACAGCACTAGCAGAAATAGAAAACGTAAAAAACCAAATATTAAGCCAAAAAACAGGAGACGCATATCAAGACATAAAAATGGTACATGACTATTTAATAGACTCAGTAGAATATGATACAACATTATCAAATCCAAATATATACAATATTTATGGTGCACTAGTATCAAAATTAAGTGTATGTGAAGGATATGCAAAAGCATATAAATATTTAATGGATGCTTTAGGAATACCTTGTGTAATAGTAATAGGAACAGGAACAAACTCATCAGGTCAATCAGAAAATCATGCATGGAACTATGTGCAAATAAATAATATTTGGTATGGAGTAGACACAACTTGGGATGATCCAGTAGTAATTGGAGGAGGAAGACCAACACAAACAGCAAGATATCAATACTTTTTAAAAGGAGAAAATACACTAAATAAAGATCATTTTCCAAATGGACAATTTACGCAAGGAGGAAATACATACAGTTTTCCAACTTTAAGCAAAAATGATTTTGCAATTTAAAATAAATATTAATTTTGAAACTAAGATTGTAAATAATAGAAATTATTGAAAAGATAAAAAATGTTGATAAAGCTTAAAAATACACAAAAAAATAAATATAATAGAAACAAAATACAAACTTAGAATTGAAAAACATAAAATAAATATATAAAAATTAGATGAAATAAATTAGGAGAAAATATGATAACATTAAAAGATTTATTCGGAAAC
>CAJFQT010000095.1 GCA_904419095.1 uncultured Clostridia bacterium
TTGTTGCACATTAAATAAACTAAAAGAAACTAAACAAAACAAAACTAAAATAGAAAAAGAAAAAAATAAAAAGAAAAATGAAACGGAATTTGACCAGCTCATTAATCAAAATTTTTCTGACGAAGAATTAAAAAGTACAATTTATGAATTTATTAAAATGCGTAAAGCTATTAAAAAACCTTTAACAACGCGAGGTTTAGAATTGATGATAAAAAAACTCTATAAGTTGACAACGGACATAGATGAACAAATAGAAATTTTAAACAATTCAATTATGAACAATTGGCAAGGAATATTTCCGTTAAAGCAAGAAAGTAAAACTAATAAAAAAGGAGATTTTAACGATTTTAAAGAGTTGTGGGAGGAGGCAAGAAAAGAAGATGAAGAAGCAGGAAACAGCACAGATAATAACCCTTTTGGCTGGTAATTATAATAACATAGCAGAAAAAAATAAAGAACAAAAACAGATGATGTTAAATACATGGCAAGAGTGTTTAGGAGATTTAGATTATAAGCTAGTATTACAAGCAGTAAAGAAAACTATTATAGAAAGTCCATATCCTCCAACTATACACGATATAAGAAAAAATGCAATAGAAATGATAAATCCAACTATACAAAGAACAGCAATAGAAGCATGGAATGAAGCATATAGCATGATATGCAACGGTGTATATATGACAGAGGAACAATTTAAAACAGCTAGTCCAGAAGTGCAGAAGTTTTTTGGAAACGTAAGACAAGTAAAAGAATTAGCTTTAACAGATTTAAAAACAGTAAACACGGTAACTAAAGGACAGTTTTTAAAGCAATACGAAGTTATTACAGAAAGAGAAAAACAACAAAAATTATTACCAGAGCAAATGCAACAAATGATTGGTAATTTATCAGAAAAATTAAATATAAAAAAGATAGGAGGAATAAAACAATGAGAATTATAAATCAAAAAGGAAACGAAATAGTAAATTTTGACAGAATAACAGAAATAATTGCTAACGAAAATGAAATAGTAATTACGGACAATATATATAAAAACTATGGTGAAACAATAGGAGTTTACAAAACAGAAGAAAGAGCAAGTGAAGTTCTAGAAGAGATAGCCAGAAAATTAGACGATGCAGATATAGTAAATCTAATGGAAAATTTACAAATAGCATTGCACGACCCTAAATTTGAAGGAAGTCTAGCTAGCACATATAGAATGCCAAAGGAGTGATAACAAATGAAAATACCACAAAAACAAAGAGTAATAGATTATATAAATAAATTTGGTTCTATATCTAGCTGGGAGGCATATTCGGATTTAGGAATAACACAATTAGGAGCTAGAATAGACCAACTGAAAAAGGAAGGCTACAATTTTAAAACAGAATGGGAGAGTAGTAAGAATAGGTTTGGAGATAAAACAGAATATAAAAGATATTATTTAATTTAAGGAGGAATTGATTATGAAATTTAAAATTGGAGATAAAGTAAAATTCATCGGAGATTATAGTAAACATAGCATACATTTTGGAAAAAAGTTAGAGGATTTTATTAAAGAAAATAAAAACGTTTTATATGTTTCAGCAGTTACTACAGCCTATATGCAAGTAAAAGGAAGTACTTGTTGGTGTTTTCATGATGGAGAACTCGAATTAGTAGATTATACCTACGAAGATTTAAAGAAAAGTCCAATAGGAACAAAGATAACATTTGAAAATGGAGCAGTTTTAGTAAAAGATGAAGAAGATAGTTTCGAAAATATATCTAGAAGTAGAAATATTACTCATTTATGTAATTTAAAAGACAAATATAATAGTTTAGGCGAAATAATAAAAATAGAAGAACCAGAATACAAAACAGTCTATGAATCTAAATCAGAAATCCTAGACGAAGCAGAAAAAAGATATTTAAGAGGAGTTATTAGACCTTTTAGAAGTAAAGTTTTGCAGATTGCAAAAAAATATGACAATTTTACAGGTTTAGAGTATATAAGAATAATAATTAAAGATGATGTCAGTCTAGAATTTCCATCTTTTTCAAAGAACATAATGTACAAAAATATGGAAGAAGATAAGGAATACACTTTAGAAGAATTAGGATTATAGGAGGTAGCCATGACAAACGAAACAATAATAAAAAAATGGCGAAGTGGTCTAAGCAAATTTGCTGTAGCAAAAGACTATATGCAAGAATATAACAGAGAAGCCAAAAGAGAAAGGAAACTAAAATAACTAAAGACCAAGCATTAGCTTATGTAGAACCAATAATATTTGATTACGAAACAAAAGATTGGAAGTGAATGAATGCCAGTAGAAGATTTAATGCAATACATGCTTAATCTATTTAATAATACATCGGATAACTTACACAAAGAATATGAAAAGTTAAGTCAAAAAGATATGGAATTAAGTGATTTAGACCATTACCTAGAAAATCACAGTTTGAAATCCTATGAATTAGCGAAGATAGGTAGATTAAGAAAAACACTAAGAGAAGAACGTAGAGAAATAAAAAACAACATAGAAATGATAGAAGTGATTAAAAAGTTTACGGATAAATATAACAACAAATTAATAGCAGGAGACATCATACAAAATTTGAAAGAACAAGGAATACTAAGAAAAAGACAAGAAAACCCAACTTATAAATATAGGACAAGTATTCTGGAAAGATTGGAGGCAAAAGATGAATAGAATAGAAATTTGGAAAGACATTAATCGGATATGAACGGATTGTATCAAGTTAGTAATTTAGGGAATATTAGAAGTTTAAATAGAAAAGTTTATCAAAAAAATAAAAATGGAAATTTGCAAATGCATATCTATAAAGGTAAAAAATTAAAAAAACAAGTTCAAAAAAATGGATATGAAGTTGTGAATTTATATAAAGAAACTAAGATGTCAAAAAAGTTAGTTCATAGATTAGTAGCAATAGCATTTATAGACAATGAAAAAGGTTATAAATATATAAATCATAAAGACAACAACAAGAGAAACAACAATATAAACAATTTAGAATTTTGCAGTCAAAAAGAGAATGTCAAATACGCTTATGATTTTGGAAATAAAGTGCCACCTCATAGGAAAAAAATTGCTCAAAAAGATGAAAGAAATAAAATAATAAAAATTTTCAATTCAATTTCAGAGGCAGAAAGAGAAACTAACATAAAAGCATCTAACATAAGTAAATGTTGTAGAAAATTAAGAAATAAGGCAGGTGGTTATAAGTGGCAATATATAAAATAGATATTCCATATAAGTTTCCAAGTTTTAACCAATATGTAAATGAATGTCGAAAAAATAAATATGCAGGTGGAAATATGAAAAAGAAAATACAAGAAGACATTATGTATTTTATAAATAAACTTCCACAATTCAAAACACCAATAAGTATAAAATTTATATGGATTGAAGGAAATAAAAGGAGAGACTTAGATAATATATGCTATGCTAAAAAGTTTATATTAGATAGCATGGTAAAAGCAGGAAAATTAAAAGATGACAACAGAAACTATGTAGTAGGATTTGAAGATACATTCGAATATGGAAAAGAAACAAAAGTAATTTTAGAGATTGAGGAGGTACAAGATGAGTGATTTAGATGATGAAGAATTAGAAGCTACAAGAAGATTAAATGGAGTAGCTAGGGAAAAGGATAAAGAACGTACCGACATAAATGTCGGTAACATAAAAAAAGACATAAAAAGATGTGAGCAATTAATAAAACCAGAACATGCAAATTGGATAGGAATATCTAATCAATTAGCAATAGCACATGTAGTAGATAGAGTAAAAGAATTAGAAGAAGAAAATAAAAAATACATAGTACAGCTAACAGATGAGCAATATAGAAATTTAGTAGACGTTATAAGAAAAGAAGTTAAAAAAGAATTTGAACAAAAAGTAAAAGATAAGATAGAAGAATTAAAAATACTAAAACGAAGAAACATAAAAAGAGATTTTGATACTGTATATAAAGACGGCTATTTCACTGGTGGAACAGATTGTTTAGAAGAATTATTAGAGGAGAAATAAATAATATGTGTAAATTTTGTAAAGCAAAAATTTATATTCAAATAGAAAGATATACAAAGCCAGTATTAGCGCCATTAACAGAAGTACAGCAGTTAGAATACGAATTGATAGACAAAACAGGATTTGAATATATAGAAATACCAAACAGATATTGTCCAATGTGTCGGACGAAAATTAGCCGAAGATGGACGAAACTTGGACGAAAAGGAGGACGGCAATGACAAAAGAGCAAGCAACCAAAGAATTAGATAATATATTTTTAAAATATAAAATCAAAGATGAAAAAAATATACTAGGATTTAGAAACAATTTTATAGATTATGTTAGAACGCTAAATGAAAAAGATCTAAAAGAAGAATACAATAAATTTGGATTTTTTTATGATTTTGTTGAATTGCAAAAAGAAGCAGGGATTGAAATAGATTTGTTAAGCGAATATACAATGTTAATAGCCACTAATTCAAAAAATCTAAAACAATGTTTTACACCGTTTGAAGCAACAAACATAATGTCAAAAATAACAATAGATAAAAATCATAATACTTTTTATGATTGTGCAGCAGGCACAGGACAAACACTAATCACAGCATACTGTGAATGGTGTAAATTACAAGATTATTATGATAACACTTTATTTCATCTTGTCGTAGCTGATGATTTAGATACATATAATGTACATTGTTTAATATTTAATTTCGCAACAAGAGGAATGAATGCACAAGTTTATCATAGAGATACTCTAACACAAAAGGTTTATGAAGTATATATATGTTTACATGATAAATACGGATTTAGCAAAATAAAAAATATAAAGTCAGATACGGAAGAATATAAAGAGTTTTTTGATGAAAAGACAGGCTATCTAAAGTAAACAATAAACAAAAAAGGAGAGAATAAAGAATGTTGAAAGAAGTAATTGAGAGAAATATCAACAATAATTACAATGTTGCTTCTTTAGAAACAGGAATAAGTGAATTAATTTTAAAAGAATTTTTAAAAGGAAATGCAAAACTAACAATATATGATACAGAGAATATATTAAAAGTATTAAATATAAAAATAGATAATGCAGAAGGTAAAAAAATAGAGACAGCATTAATTGCAAGAGAAGAAGAAACAAAAGATAAGTTTAAATTTTATGCAGTATATTGGTTAGAAAAGAAAAAATTTGAAGTAAAAAAATCAACTTATTGCAATTATGCCAATTTATTAAAAAACAATATAATTCCTGTTTTGGGAGAAGTAAAGTTTAATGAGTTGAATGGAGATATATTACAATTTTTTATATATAAAGCACAGGGAGAAAACAATTTATCAGAAAATACAACAAAAGATTGTTTAGGAATAATAAAGCAGATAATAGCAGATGGACAAGAGGAAGGGGTAATGCCTCAATTCGTATATTCAAAGAGAAAATTGAAATACAAAAAAACAGAGTTGATAGGAGAAGATAAAAAAACATATACAGAGGAAGAATATAAAAAAATAATAGATGAAATTTTAAAAAATATAGAC
>CAJFQT010000096.1 GCA_904419095.1 uncultured Clostridia bacterium
TGGCTCTGGAGTTTTAAGGATTTTAGATGCTTATGATAAAAGTTGTTTTAAATTTATGGATCATTTTTTAAGAGTATCTTTTAAATATAGAGAAAATCCATTTGAATATGAAGAAAAAACCGACAAGAAAACCAACAAGAAAACCAACATCAAAAAAAGAGTTAAACCACAAGAAAAAGATATATTGAATTATTGTAAAGAGCCTAGAAGTTTAATAGAAATTTGTGATAAATTTGGATTTAAAGATACTAGAACTTTTAAGAAAAATTACTTGAATAACTTAATAGCAAATGATAAGATAAAAATGACAATACCAAATCAACCTAAAAATAGAAACCAAAAATATGTAACAATTTTACAAAAATAACAATATATGCTATAATATTTATGAATTTTGAAAAGGAGAATTTTGTATGGAAAAATTATCAAAGGAAGATAAAAAAGAATTATTTATGGGATTAGTTAATCAATACACGGATAGATTTGATTTAACTGCATACGAGCAGCGAAAGGGTGATGCGATGTATGAAGCAGGGTATTGGGGACATTGGAAATTAAGAAATAATGGTATTTTAGGATTACATTACAATGGTATAACTAAAGAAGGTAAAAAAGAAGTTAGCCTTACTGTGGGTGGAGGATTAGATGAAAGTCGTTCAGGTATAAGACGTGGTAACTTGACTAAATAATTCGATGATGATGCTCAACTTGATGAATTTTTAGATAGATTTTTTGATATGAATAATATGGAAGCAATAAACGAATTTAGTTCTGATAATAAATGTTTTAGAGAAGAAGAAAAATATGATGGATGTTTTCCTAATGATATTCCTTTAGAATATTTATATATGCTAGATTGCTTAGATGAAAAATTGGGAGAAAATTTGCGCTATAGATATGTAAGTGACACTGCATATACTGGAGGTGATGCTTATCCAAATTCTAAAATTGAACTTATTTGGGGTTATGATAATATAGAATTATATTTGGTTAATGAGTATACATATAAAGATACAATTGCAAAATATAATTATAATGAATTTGGCTCTGCAAATATGGAAGTTGAAAAAGATGAAATTAAAGATGCTGATAAATTAATAGAGATATGTCAAAAAGCAATTTTAGATTTTCCTAAAGTTTATCAAGAATTAAGAAAGGGAACATATAATAAAGAAAGATTTTTAAATTCGAGATCACCTTTACAACAAAGAGAAGAAGAATTATCTTCTTTAGAAGATGAGGAAAAGACTATTTCTGGAGCTGAAGTTTTAATAGACCAACAAAAAGAAGGTCAAGATATAGGAGAGTAATATTATGAAAGAAAATACACAAGAAAAATCATTAGTACAAGTTAATAAAAACAGTATATTTTATAAGATAAAAAGTTTTTTTAGAAATTTATTTCATAAAAATACAGAAATTGAAAGCAGTCTCAATGTTGAAGAAGATATAAGTAGTAATGTAGAGATTGAAAATAAAAGATTAGAATTTATAGAAGATATTAAAAATATTGAAGATGAAGAAACAAAGTTATTAAAACTTCAAAAACAATATCGTTCTGGAGAAATAAAAGAAGAAGAATTATCAGAAGAACAAATAAATTCACTTTGTAAATTATATGATAGGCAAATTGCAAACTTAAAAAAATCTAATGAAATAAGAAAACAAAAACTTTTAGAATATAGAAGAAAAATGCAAACCGATAATTAAGTTAAGATGGAGTGATAGCACAAACTACCACTCCATTTCTTCATATTCAAGTTCTTCTTCATGTTCAATCTGTTTTATAGGATCAATATAAGTATCATTTTCAAGTTCAAAATTTCTAATTAACTCATCTTCTTCAGATATAGAAAATTTCACACAAATCCAATGAATAAATTTTCAACTATTTTTTGGAAAGTGTTTATAGCTTTTTTCAAAAAATTATTTTCTTTCTCTAAATTATAAATTTTGTTTTCGTATTTATCTTGAATATATGTTTAACTACAAGCAATTGGGCTAATATTTTGTATAACAAGTCTGAAATGTATGAGAAGTTTGATGCTATGCTAAAAGAAGTAGATGAAGAATATAGAACTACTTTAATAAATTTTGCTAAATATAAGATTGTAATATTTACAATGGCAAAAATTATGGAGATGAAGCAAAATGAAAGGAATAAGGTTGTTTTATATTTGTTTAATATAGTTAATAAAAATGTGTAAATCTTTATAGAAAGAGAATAGAAAATATTTTTATATAAAATCAAACAAAACAGGCAAGAACTACAATTGTAATATTCTTGCCTGTTTTGTACAGCTATTTTAACCTCCTATTGCTGTTAAGTCTCAACTGCGAGTTTGGCAATCGCCATTGCATCTTCGAGAGTTTCAGCTCCTCCGATGAATCCTGCTGGATGGCAGAAACTTGCAGTTGTAATTCCCGTTACCTCTTGAAGCTCAAGACCACGAAGGCCTTTCCATTCATTTGGTACTGGTTTTCTCTGTCCAAAGCCTCCCAATACATCAGGAACGCACTGCCAGTTGTAGCCACCTCGATTAGAAGGAAAAACAACAAACTGGACATCGTCAGCCTTCTTACTTTCAGATGAGAATATAAATTCCTGCCATGGGACAAACTGGTCAAGTACCATAATGTGTCCTTCAGCTCTAGAGATTGCCTCATCAACGATACCCTGAGCTTTTGCTTTGGATACAGCGTTTGCTAAAACATTGTCAAAAACAATTTCAGCAAATTCAACTGCCTTAGCGAAAGCCTCATCAGCTGACATCTTGCTATCCCAATTAGGATTAAATACAGAGATAGTCTGCGAGAACGACATAACCTGAGCAGGATAATCTGCTTTAGGCATTTTGCCATTATCCATAGCATCCACGCCCTGAATAAGGTCTCTATCAATAAGAGCCCAAACCAAGTCAGGATTACAAGTATTGCTTACTACCTTATGACCATAATCTTTCCAGATAAGGCCTACTGCAGCGTAAGGGACACCGTTTTCGCGAGAGCCATTGCCACCTTTCTGGTGGTGATCGTACTTGCCGAATCCGACATCATAAACGATAACATCATCAGAAAGTCCTTCTTCAGGAACTTTGAAAGTACGGCAAACAGTAATATTATCTCCGAGAACTTTCTTTAATATTACAGTTGCCAGAACCTCATCAGCATGAAATACGCCAGCATGGGTGATAAGAGTTGCATTTGATACGTTAGTTGTTGTTGTAATCATAGTAAATTCCTCCTGCCTTTTAGGCTAATCTAGCTGTTAAAGTCATAATTTGTATCTCTATAGGTATATATCGTTTCAACCTTAGATAACAAAAAGACTCTTAACAACTTAAATAAAATTGTCAAAGTACTGTTCTATACATTAGAACTAATATAATTATACAACAATTTGCATAAAAAGTTAATTTTGGAATTACTCTGGATAGTGTAAAATGGTATCGTGTATTAAGCAAAATTGCAAAATTAGAACTTCTTATAGTACAATATAATAATAAGATTCATAAACTAATATCTAGTGATAATCCTGTAATATTCTATAATCCATTTTATTGTTGAGCAATTGGTTTGATACAAGCAGGTTTAATAATTCTTTTTTCTATAAGTCCAAGTAAATTAATAGTAATTTTTGATGCAAAAATGTATCAGAGATATAAGGAAAAAGAAATTATTAATCTTACTAATGAAAATGAGGTGAAAATGCTAAATGTTTTTCAATTAATAGTAGCAAAGGAAATAGTATATTTTCAAGATAGAAATCAAGCTGAACTTATAATTTCTTTATATAAAAATAATATGGAAAAAAAGAAACTTTTTGAAGAGCTTGGTAGACCTCAAAAACTAGGAACAGAGAATAATAAAATAATAAATTATCCACAACCATTTATTCCAATAGATTATAATTTTTCATTTGGAAAAGTACATCCAAAAGGAAAAGGATTTATTGAAAATGAAATCGATTGGTTTCCTAGGCAGAAGGATGAAGTATATGAAAATAGAATGAAAATGAAACCGCAACTATTTAAAAATTTACCACTTTTAAAGGGAAGATTTAGCAAAAAGAATATTAAAAATATCGAGAGATTTAACAAATTCGTTTATGACTACTGGAATGATAAATTATAAAGTATAATAAATCCATCCTTTTCCAAAGGAAATCTTTGTTTGTCAATTACATGCAACATTCTTTTTTGATGAGCATGAAGATGCTCGTAGTTTTACAGATGTGATAGGAGCTTTACATCCTGAATACCAATAAAAAATGAGAGGAAAAATTAATTTGTAAATGATAACCCGTCACATATTTGTGTGACGGGTATTTACTGATTGCTTTTAGATATCTTTATTGGCTAAGAAATTAACAAAATCCAGAAACCAATCATCCCTAAATATTGCTGTCATAGTGTCAATTTCGCAACCAGGAAAAGTTTTCTGATGCCATTCTTCGTACAATTTTGAGAATGTTGGAAAATCACAATTGAGCTCGCCATAATCATTTAATTTTCTCAATAATTGCCGTAAATGAGTTTCTTCCTTAGAATAAGTTCTTAATGCTTTCATATACGTACGCACCTCCTAATGAATTCATTCCTGAAGGTGTGTGACCTTCAGAAATACAAATAATTTTCTAAAGGTCAAGTAAAATAACCTATGTAATTATTATACCATACTTTACATAAAAATCAAGTTCCAATGATGAAATAATAAAAACACTTGATGTAAATGAAATTAACTGAAAATAAATTAATTTTACCTTTAGTGTTGGTAAAATGGAAAAGTAAAAATTAGTGGAGTGATTCTATGAAATAATGAAACAAATAGAAGTAAAATGATATACACTAAACGAAAATTTCAAGCAAAAAATAGCAAAAATTGTAAAACAGACTTTTAAAATTGTAGAATACATGATATAATACTATTGATTTTACATAAAATGCTTTTTTAAGGAGGAAATTATTATGAGGAGTGAACAAAATGCATTAGAAAAATTCCGGGAAATAGTAAATGAAGCTCATGAAAATGGAGAAAAGACTCTATTAATTTGGAAGAATCCAGAGGAAAGAGAAAAATTGGGCGGAAATGAAGAAGCAATGTGGATAGAAGATGCATTCGAAGTGCATGGCTTCAGTCAAGATGGAAAGGCTTATGGTGAATATAGAAGTATGGAGCTAACAAGAGCTATTAGAAATGCCTTTAGATGTGGGCAACATCCTGTTAGGTTAACAACAGCTGACGGTAAAAAACTTATAGCAATGGCATTTCAAATTGATAAATTGTTAGCCATGGAAGGACATTTGATGTTCGCATTTAGAGGAATTTTTTATAAACACCTTAACGGACCAATCGTTTTGATTCCTTCATGCAAAGTTGTTGAAAAACAGCTAGAATAAAAGCAGAGAGGCTGTATTAATAATACAGTCTCTTAATATTGGTGCGACAGGCATGTCGTTTAGCTAATCGGTGAAAGTCCGTAGTGGAGGTAGATATCGCCAACCACATAGAGAAACACAAGCTATCCATCGTGA
>CAJFQT010000097.1 GCA_904419095.1 uncultured Clostridia bacterium
GGTATAGATGGTTTGTTTATGGCAGGACAGATAAATGGAACATCAGGATATGAAGAAGCTGCTTGTCAGGGGCTTATGGCAGGTATTAATGCTTCAAGAAAAATACAAGGAAAAGAACCTATTATTTTAGATAGAACTCAGGGTTATATTGGGGTTTTAATTGATGATATTGTAACCAAAGGGACAAACGAGCCATATAGAATGATGACTTCTCGTGCTGAATATAGGCTTCTTTTACGCCAAGATAATGCAGATTTACGTTTGACAGATATTGGACATGAAGTTGGTCTTATTTCTGATGAGAGATATGGAAAATTTGTGGAAAAAAGAAAGAATATTATAAAAGAAATTGAAAGATTGAAGAGTACAGTTGTGAAACCAACAGAAGTTGTCAACAATTTGCTTATAAACTGTGGAACAACACCTTTAACAACTGGTACAAAAATGGCTGAATTGTTAAAAAGAACAGAATTGAATTATGAAAAATTGAAGGATATTGATGATGGAAGACCAGATTTGACTGAGCAAGAAATGGAAGAGGTTGAAATTCAGGTGAAATATGAAGGATATATAAAAATGCAAGAGGCTCAGGTGGAAAAATTTAAGAAATTGGAGACTAAGTTGTTGCCAGAATATATAGATTATTCTAAAGTAGAAGGGATAAGTTTAGAGGCTAGACAAAAGTTAAATAAATTAAGACCTCGTTCTATTGGTCAGGCTTCAAGGATTTCAGGAGTTTCACCTGCAGATATTTCTGTTTTGCTTATTAATATGCAGATGAGAGGTAACTCTAGTGATTAATCCGGGATAGATACCGATTAGCCATTTTGTTGATAATGGTCAATTGGGGACAGGTACCAATAGACCATTAATTAGAATTATGAAGTAAAAGGAGATTGCTAAGAAATGAATTATGAAGAGTTTAAATTGTTATTATTTCAGTATGCAAAGAATTTAGAAATTGTTTTGAGTGAAAATCAGGTAAAAAAATTTTATGAGTATATGTTGCTTTTATTGGAATGGAATGAGAAAATTAATTTGACTTCAATAACTGATAAAAAAGATATTGTTTTAAAGCATTTTGCTGATTCTATTACTGTATGTAAATATATACCAGAAAATGCAAAATTATTAGATGTGGGAACAGGTGCTGGTTTTCCTGGTATACCTGTTAAGATTGTAAGAGATGATGTAGAGGTTGTTTTATTAGATTCTTTGAATAAGAGAATATTGTTTTTGGATGATGTTATTGATAAGTTAGATATGAAAAATATTCAAGCTGTTCATGGAAGGGCAGAAGAGTTTGGTAGGAATAAGGATTTTAGACAGAGTTTTGACGTTGTTACATCAAGGGCGGTTGCTAATATGGCGGTTCTTTCGGAATATTTGATTCCTTTTTCAAAATTGGGAGGAAAATGTGTTATAATGAAAGGATCTGATTTAGAGGAGGAATTGAATAGTTCGAAAAAGGCTATAAAATTTTTGGGAGGAAAAATAAATTCTGTTGATGAGTTTGTTCTTCCAGCAAGTGATATGAAAAGAACAATTGTTGTTGTTGATAAGATTGGGGATACACCTAAGCAATATCCAAGAAAGGCTGGTACTCCTGCTAAGAAACCAATTAGTTGATTTTTTGAGATTTGAAGTGAACTTGAATTATTAGACTAAAGAGTTTAATAATTTGGGTTCTTTTTTGATGTTTATGTGTTTGTTTCATATAGAAAAATTATTATATATCTTGTTTTTAGATTCTGATAAAAAGCTAGATTTTAATTGTAGCGAATGATTTGTTGTAATTCAGTGTAGCATGGGCGAGTTGTTGTGATAATCAGTTACAATTCAGTTTATTATAAAATTAAGCCGTCCGAAATACTGATATATAAATATTTTTATCAAAAACATAGCTTTAGTCTACCTATTGTTTTTTGATAAAAAATATTTACATATCAACATTTCGGACTCCTCTATAAAATTAGGTCTGAACTGTAACAGGATGATTGCTAAAAATTTAAAAAATTTGGAAAAATTCATTGACTTTTTGTATATATTTTTATATCATAATAATAGAAAAAGAGTTAAACTGATAAGTAAAATTTAACTAAAAAGAATGGGGGCTTTTTTGTGGGAAAAGTAATATCAGTAGCAAACCAAAAAGGTGGAGTTGGAAAGACAACAACCACAATTAATTTGAGTACAATATTGGCAAAAAAAGGGTATAAAGTAATGTTGATTGATGCAGATCCACAAGGAAATGCAACAAGTGGGGTAGGTGCAGAAAAAGAAGTAGATTTGTCTTTTTATGATGTGCTTACAAATGATACAGAAATTATTGATACATTAGAAAAAACAGCTGTTAATAATTTAGTTGTTTGCCCTTCAAATATTAACCTAGCAGGAGCAGAAGTTGAATTAGTTTCAATGATGTCTAGAGAACAAAGATTAAAAGAAAAATTAGATATAATTAAAGAAAGATTTGATTATGTTTTGATTGACTGTCCGCCATCTTTAGGATTAATTACATTAAATGCTTTTACAGCATCTGATAGTGTTTTAATTCCAGTACAATGTGAGTATTATGCTTTAGAGGGATTAGGACAATTGCTTAATACAATTAATTTGGTAAAAAAACATCTTAATAAACATATAAAAATTGAAGGTGCATTACTTACAATGTATGATATAAGGACAAACTTATCAAATCAGGTTGTAAAAGAGGTAAAGAAATATTTTGATAATAAGGTGTATAAAACGGTAATTCCAAGAAATGTTAGATTAAGTGAGGCTCCTAGCTATGGATTACCAATTACTGAATATGATCCAAGATCAAAAGGGGCAAAAAGTTATGAAAAATTTGCCAAAGAATTTATAAAAATAAATAATGAAGAGAGAAAGATGAGACAATTGCAATAATGTAGAATTTGGAAATTAGGTTATAGATTATCCTTAAATCTAAATATTTTTAAAGGAATGTGATTGTTATGCCAAAAAAAACAGGACTAGGAAAGGGTTTAGATGCTTTATTTGGACCAGTTCCAGAGGAAGAGCAAGTACAAGAAAATGATACAATAAAAAATTTAAGTTTAACAGAGATAGAACCAAATCGTGACCAGCCAAGAAAGAAATTTGATCAAGAATCTTTGGAGGAATTAGCTGAGTCTATAAAAGAGTTTGGATTAATACAACCAATTGTAGTGTGCAAAAAAGATGGATATTATAGTATTGTCGCAGGAGAGAGAAGATGGAGAGCTTGTAAAATTGCAGGAATTGAGAAGATACCTGTAATAGTTCGTGAAGATGATGAGAAGGTAAATCAAGAAATAGCATTAATTGAAAATATACAAAGGGAAGATTTAAATCCTATTGAAAAAGCAGCAGGGATAAAGAATTTGATGACTAGATTTGGTTTGAGACAAGAAGATATTGCAAAAAGATTAGGAAAAAGTAGAAGTACTATTGCCAATACTGTCCGTTTATTAAATTTGGAGCCAAGAGTCTTAGAATTTGCAAAAGAAGGAAAATTAACAGAGGGACATTGTAGAGCTTTACTTGGAATTACTGATCCAGAGAAACAATACAAAACTGCTGTTCGTATGATAGAACGAGGAGCAACTGTAAGAGAGGCTGAAAATAGTGCAAGTAAAAAGAAAGAAACAGTAGAAGAAGCAGAAAGAAATCAAATTTTATACAGAGATATTGAAAATAGATTTCAAAGTTTTTTTGGTACAAAAGTAAGATTAGATGCAGGAAAAAGAAGGGGAAAGATTATTATTGAATATGCTAATAATGATGATTTAGAGAGAATTTTAGAGTTAATGAAATAATGCATAGAAAATTTGGGAGAGTGATAGAATGGAGCAGTTTTTAGAATTATTAGAATCAAATTATGTTATATTGGGAATTCTTGTGGCATTAATTGTAATCTTTTTAGTTTTAGTTTTTGTATGTGTAAAGTATTCTAAATTACAAAAAAATTATAATAATTTTATGAAAAAAGTAGGTAATGGAGAAAATTTACAAGAAGATTTAGAAACTTTTATGTATAAACTGGATAAAGTAGAAAAACAAAATGCTGAAATAAATGAATATTGTAAATCATTAGGTAATCAATTAGACGGATGTATACAAAAGATAGGGATAATTAGATATAATGCTTTCAAAGATACTGGTAGTGATTTGAGCTTTGCTTTGGCAATGCTTGATGATAAAAATAATGGTGTAGTTATGAATGGAATATATTCTAGAGAAATGTCTAATATTTATGCAAAACCTGTTGAAAACGGAAAATCTAGTTATACTTTATCTGAAGAAGAAAAGATGGCTATTGATAAAGCGGTTAATAGTAAGGGAATTTATAAAGTTCAATAAAAAAGTGGATAAATACTATTGACAAATTAATATAAAAATGCTAATATTAATATTGTCGTTGGTATTTGTCCAATAGATATGGAGAGGTGGTCGAGTTGGTTTATGGCACCAGTCTTGAAAATTGGCGTGCGTTAATAGCGTACCGTGGGTTCGAATCCCACCCTCTCCGCCAAAAATTAAAGTTAGATATAGTTATAAAATATCTAACTTTTATTAATAAAAAGTAGAAATTCTACTCTAATAAATGTAGGTGTACCCAAGTGGTGAAGGGGGCAGTTTGCTAAACTGCTAGGTCGAGCAATCGGCGCGGAGGTTCGAACCCTCTCACCTACGCCAGCTGTGAAGAAAAGATATAAGGTAAATTTTTACTTTATATCTTTTTGTTTTTATATATTAATAATATTGGAAAAAACTATAAAAAATTAATAAAAAGAGGAGAGTAAGTATGCCAGAAGAATTAAGAAAATATTTTTGGGACACACAATTTGAAAAATTAGATATAAAAAAGAATATGAAATATATAATAAGTAGGTTGTTTTGTGAAGGAAACTGGGAAAGTATAAAATGGTTAAAAAATACTTATACAAAAGCTGAAATTATAGAAACAGCCAAAACGAGTAGAAGACTAACGCCAATAACAGCGAACTTTTTAAAAAATGTATATGACTTAAAAAAAGAAGAAATGCAATATTATATAAATAACGAAAATATGAATTATACATTTGGAGGTTAACTATGTACTGGGAAGTAATAGATAAAAACAGATATAATATATTAAAAAAAGTAATAGAAAAAATTAGTTTAGAAAATTATTATTTAGCAGGAGGAACAGCATTAGCATTACAAACAGGAATAAGAGAGTCATTTGATTTTGACTTTTTTATACAAACAGAATTTGACGAAAACTTATTAATACAAGAATTAGAAACAATAGGAGAATTAGAAGTTACTGTATGTAGAAAAGGGACAGTACATGCTATTTTAAATGGGGTACAATTAACATTTTTATATTTTAAGAACAATTTAGTAGCAAACAAGGTAGCGGTAGAAGATATAAAAGGTTTATATTTAGCAAGTATAGAAGATATAGCAATAATGAAACTAATAGCAATAAGCCAAAGAGGAACAAAGAAAGACTTTTTT
>CAJFQT010000098.1 GCA_904419095.1 uncultured Clostridia bacterium
AACTATTTTTATAAGAGGTTAAAAAGTCAACTTTTAAGGGGCAAGAGCCCCTCTTTTTTTATGCCTAAAAATAAGTTAGAAGAAAATAAATCATCTGAAAATGGAGATTACAACATGCAAAAATAAAAAAACATATTAAAACATTTATATATGAAAGGTATGAAACAATCAGAATTTATCTATAACTATTATGAAGTAGATAGGACATTTTATTCAGATAAGGACAAATTATTAAAAGATTTGGCTCCTTATTTTTTTGGCATAAAAGGAATCAATATATAAACTGTGGACTTTATACAAATTTTCTAAAAGGCAGGAAAGAGATACAGAGTGTATCTCGTAAACACATAGAAAAACAAGTTTTCTAGTTCTCTGTAAACAGTAAAAATATACAGAGAAAATACAGAGGGTAAACAAATAGAAAAATATTGAAATTTCAACAAAAGACTAAGATTACAAATGGAGGACAATAATTATGGGAAGAAAAAAAAGAAATGCAATTTTAAGAGGTGCATACATAAACAAGAATTACAAAAGTAAAGGAGAATTAAGTATATGGAAACAAATCAGTTATTAATCAATTATTATAAAAAAGAAGAAATAAAAAAGGCGAAACAAAGAAGGCAAGAAGGGAATACATTAGAAGAAATTATTAGATTAGCAAATAAAGAATATGTTTCAGTAGAAGAAATAAAACAAGCATTAGGGATAGACGAAGATGAAATGGAAGAATATAAAGAAGTAGAACAAGAAGAACATAAAATAGATGAATATGATGAAGTAGTTGAAGATGATATAGAAAATAATGAAGAAAAAAATAATGTTAAAGTAGTTATGATAGCAGAAGAAAAACTAGTAGATTATCCAAATCAACCTTTCAAATTATATGATGATGACAAAAAGAGAGAAATGATAGAAAGTATTAAAATTAATGGAATTATGCAACCTCTTATAGTCAGACCAATAGAAGAAAATAAATTCCAAATACTTGCAGGACATAATCATAGAAATTGTGCAAAAAAAATAGGATTAAAAGAATTACCTTTCATAATAAAAGAAAATCTAACAGAAGATGAAGCAAAGATATACTTAATAGATACAAACTTATGCACAAGAGATAATATTTCTCCAATGGAAAGAGCAAGGGCTTATAGAATTAAATATGATACATATAAGAAAAGAAATATTAAAACATCTGTATTAGAAGAAGTTAGAAAAGATAATTATGGAATGGCTAGATCAATGATGATTAAGGAAGAAAAATCAAGTAATGGAACAATACAGAGATATTTAAGATTAACATATTTAATTCCAGAATTACAAGAAGCAATAGATAATGACAAAATAAAGACTAACACAGGTGAAAAATTAAGTTTTTTACCTAAACAAGAACAACATTATATTGCAGAATTATTAAATGAAAATATAAAAATATCAGATAATACAGCTAAAAGAATAAGGCAAAAGTCAGAACAATGCCGAACAGAAGATATATATCACTATTTAAACAAAGAAGAAATTAAAGATATAGTTAATAAAAAGGACGAATTTATGCAAGAAGCAATAAAAGTCACTTTTTATAAAGATGAAATTGAAAAATATTTTGAAAATAGAAAAACTGAAAGTCAGATAAAACAATATATATTTGATAGATTAGAGAAAATAGAAATATCCTAACCTTAGGATATTTCTGTACTTTCTCTGTATATTTTTATTAAAATCAGAGGGCTAGAAAACTTGTTTTTCTATGTGTTTATGAGATACACTCTGTATCTCTTTCCTGCCTTTTGAAAATTTTATAAATAGAAAAAATAAAAGAAGGGTGATCAATAATGAATGAAAAAATATTAGTATATGATTCAAATACTCATAGAATAAAAAATTTAATACAAAGAATTAAGAAATATTAATATTGTAATAATGCAAAATCAAAAAGAAATACAAGAATATATTATTAACAATGAAAATATTGTTTTTTTATTTGAGTTTTCAGAAATTAATTTTGAAACATTTAAAGAAATACAAATGAAAATTGATGTTATTATTCCTATTGCATTATGTATAGAAGAATATTATATAGAGATGGCTGAAAAAAATAAAATCTTTTATTTAGACATAAAAGATTTTAAAAATAGTTTTATTGAATATATATTAAAAATAATTTTATGCACACACATACAAAGTAGAAATCAATATTATGATCTTTTAAATTCACAAGAGTTAGATATAAATTACATAGTCAATGATTATCTTATTGAGAAAGAAAAAGAAGAAGCCTATAAAATACTAGACAAATTTCAATTAGATGATATTACTCAAATAGATTTAAGTAGAATAATAGATAGACTTTTAGAAAATGACGAGATTGTTAATGAAAAAGATTATTATGAAAAAATTAATATAGCAATCTATGAACTTTCACAAGAATATAAGAAAATTAATATAATAGATATTTCTAATGAAATTGTTAGACAAAATGAAAAGTTAAAAATAATAGAATTTGCTAATGAAAAAGCTACATTCACAAAAATTATAAAGGAAATATTAGCAAAAGTATATAATAAATGTAAGAAACAGTATGATATAAAATATAAAAATAAATAAAAGGACAATTAGTTATAGTAATAATTTGGAACTAAAAAATTTAGAGTTGACAAAAGTAAAATGTTGTGATATTATTATAAAAATTAGAGATAATCAAAAACAAAAATAAAGATACGGTGAATATATAAAGCCTACAGAGAGTTAGATATATGCTGAGAGTCTAATAGGAAATTTAGTATTTATTATCACTTTATTGTTGCTTTTTTGAAATTTAGTAGAAAAAGCCGTATATCTGCGTTAAAGATAAAATGAGGAAAAAATATTTTATATTTTTTTGAAATTAGGTGGTACCGTGGAATTATAGCTATTTCGCCCTATATTATTTTTATAGGAGAAATGGCTTTTTTGTTTGATTAAAAGAAAGGATGATTTAATATGAAAAAAGTTGAAACAAATTTTGACTTTATTAAAATGGAACATGAAATATTAGATTTTTGGGATGAGGAACAATGTTTCAAAAAACTACAAGAAAAAAACAAGGATGGAAAACCATTTAGATTTCTGGATGGACCTATTACAGCTAACAATCCAATGGGAATACATCATGCTTGGGGAAGAACATTAAAAGATATATTTTTAAGGTATAAAGGAATGAATGGATATACATCACATTATAGAAATGGATTTGATGGTCAAGGATTATGGATAGAAGTAGAAGTAGAAAAGGAATTAGGTTTTAAAGATAAGAAAGACATAGAAAAATATGGACTGGAAAATTTTACTAAAAAATGTATGGAAAGAGTTAAAAAATTTTCGAATATTATAACTGAACAATCAAAAAGACTTGGACAATGGATGGATTGGGATAATTCTTATTTTACAAATACTGAAGAAAATATAACAGCAATCTGGTATTTTTTAAAAAAATGTCATGAAAAAGGAATGATCAAACAATCTTTCAGACCTATGCCTTGGTGTCCTAGATGTGGAACTTCTTTATCAGAACATGAAATGTCTGGATCATACAAACAACTAGTACATAAATCTGTGTTCTTTAAATTACCATTAAAAGGAACAGATTGTAAAGCTGTTGTTTGGACAACTACTCCTTGGACATTGTCATCTAATGTTGCACTAGCTGTTAATCCAGAAATAGATTATGCTAAAGTAAAAGTAAAATCAGATGATAAATATTTAATATTAGCAAAAAATGCTATAAAAATATTAGGAGACGATAAGTTAGAAGTATTAGAAATATTTAAAGGAGATAAATTAGTAGGACTAGAGTATGAAACATGCTTTGAAGAATTTGAAAAACAAAAAGATGTTGAACATAAAGTAGTAGCTTGGGAAGATGTATCAAATGATGAAGGAACTGGAATTGTGCATATTGCACCAGGTTGTGGTCTTGAGGACTTTGAATTAGGAAAAAGAGAAGGCTTAGATTTGATAATGCCAATTGATGATTCAGGAGTTATTTTAGATGGATTTGGATTTATGACAGGAAAGAATACGAAAGAAGTAGCAGAATATGTTTTTGAAGAATTAAAGAAGAGAAACAAATTATATAAAGTTGAAGAACACGAACATAGTTACCCAGTTTGTTGGAGATGTAAAAATGAAGTTGTATTTAAAGCTGTTAAAGAATGGCATATTGATAGTGATGCTATAAGAGACAAACTAATTGAAGCATCAAGAAAAGTAAAATGGACACCTGAATTTGCTGGAAAAAGAATGGAAGATTGGCTTAAAAATATGGGAAATTGGGCAATTTCAAGAAAAAGATTTTACGGATTACCACTTCCTATATATCCATGCGAGGAATGTGGTGAAATAACTGTTGTTGGTTCTAGAGAAGAATTGAAAGAATTGGCAGGAGATATAGTTGATGAATTACCAGACTTACATAGACCATGGATAGACAGAGTAGAAATTACTTGTCCACATTGCGGTAAAAAAGTAAAAAGAATTACTGATGTTGGAGATTGTTGGCTTGACGCAGGTATAGCACCATTTTCTACATTAAAATATTTCACAGATAAAGAATATTGGAAAAAATACTTCCCAGCTGAATGGGTTACTGAAATGAAAGAACAAATCAGGTTATGGTTTTATGCTCAATTGTTTATGTCAGTAGTTTTAGAAGAAAGAGCACCTTACGAATCAGTATTAACATATAGTGCAGTCGTAAAAGAAGATGGTGGTAAATTCTCTAAATCAGGTTACATGATAAAATTTGATGAAGCTGCCGAAAGAATAGGAGCAGATCCGGCTAGATATCTATATGCAGGAGCACCAACAAATAATGATGTTAGATTTGGATACAACTTAGGAGATGAAGCAAGGAGAAAATTATTAAACTTTTGGAACATATATGTATTTTTTAATACATATGCTATTTTAGATATGCCTAACTTAAAAGATTATAAATTAGATGACAAATTATTACAAGAATCAGACAAATGGTTATTGGCAAGATTAAATCAATTTTTGAAAAATTCTATAAATAATATGGAAAATTATAATACTCCTAATTTAGTTAAAGATTTTGAATTATTAGTAGATGATATATCTAATTTTTATGTAAGAATAAATAGAAAAAGATTCTGGAAAATGGAAGAAGACAATGATAAAACTTTAGCATATTATTTATTATATACTGTAATAAAGAAAGTAGCACAAGTAATGGCTCCAATAATACCATTTATGACAGAAGAAATTTGGCAAAATATGGTTAGAAGTTTTGAACCAGATGAAGAGATATCAATACATTTAACTAAATATCCACAAGTTGATGAAAAATATATAAATTCAGATATTCTTTCAGAAGTAGAGGAAACAAGAAAAATAA
>CAJFQT010000099.1 GCA_904419095.1 uncultured Clostridia bacterium
TATATGTGATAAAAATTTATTTCCTAATCCCTCTCCTTTACTTGCACCTTTTACTAATCCTGCTATATCCACAAATTCTATTACAGCATGCGTTACTTTTTGAGGATTATACATTTTTGCTAAATTATCTAATCTTTTATCTGGAACTGCAACAACTCCAACATTTGGTTCGATTGTACAAAATGGATAATTTGCACATTCAGCTCCTGCTTTTGTTATACTATTAAACAATGTACTTTTTCCAACATTTGGTAAACCTACTATTCCTAATTTCATTTACATCTTCCTCAAATAATATATTTAGGTTTTTAAAGGATACCTATAAACCTACTAGTTAATAACCAGCCTAAATTTTGTAGAGTAGTCCGAAATGTTGATATATAAATATTTTCATCAAAGACCTATAGGTAGACTTAAGCTTTTGTTTTTGACAAAAAATATTTATATATCAATCTTTCGGACGGCTTATTTTTATACTAGACTGAATTAATTGCAACACTTACTATTCAAAACCTTACCTAAACTCTTTCTTGACTTATATTAAATTGCTTAGCTAGTGCATCCTCATATCTATCGGTTTTATGATATTTTCTATTAAAATATTGATATGTTTTAAATATTTCTGCTTGTCCCATTTTCATACCTTTTTCACTAAATATTTCTTTTACCATATCATATTCTTTCCTATCTATTGCTATAACCTCACATAAATCATCAATAGTTTCTCCATTAGTTTTTATTGGTTGTAAATCACTGGACGTCAGTTTCAAATTTTGTAGCATATAAGGCACTTCTTGTATTAAATATTTTTTTCGTACTACTACACTTTTATCTTTTTCCAATTTGATGACAAGATTTAAGAAATCCAAATCTCTGCTATAACTAATTCTTTCAGTAGGAATACAATTTATTTCTTTATCAAATTCTTGCTTATTTAAAGTTCCTTTTTCAATCTCATATGCATATTCAATTCCATTATTATAAAAATATCGTTTTTCCATTTGTATTACAGATGTTTTACTATCGTACTGTTGTCTTATTAATAAAATGCCTTCATCTGTTTTATGAATTACAGTTCTTTGCTTGTCCTTCATATACTTTATTCTTCCAGCATATTTTCCAATAGATAAATATTTTTCTATAAAAGCTAAAGACTCTTCATTTAAATCAATTACATTAAAATCATCCAAAATCATATCTAGAATCTCATATATTCTTGGATTATTTAAAATTTTATGACTTACACCATTTTGATTTAAGTATTCTTTAAATTTTTCAAGTTTTATTATGTTGTACACTTCGTTCATAAATTATCTTCTCTTTTCTTTAATTTCTGTTTTTAGTCCATTTATAAATTCATTAATATCTTTTGTTCCTAAATCACCATTTTCTCTTGAACGAACTGACACCGTATTTGATTCTACTTCTTTTTCTCCTACAATTAACATATAAGGAATTTTTTGTAGTTGTGCTTCACGTATTTTGTATCCTGTTTTTTCATTTCTATCATCTACTTCCACTCTTATTCCTTCTGCCAAAAATTCTTCTTTCAATTTTAAAGCATAATCACGTTGATTATCTGTAATAGGAAGTATTTTTACTTGAACTGGTGCAACCCATAAAGGTAACATTCCTTTTGTTTCTTCTAATAAGAATGATATAAATCTATCAGAAGAACCTAAAATTGCTCTATGTATTACAACTGGTCTATGTGCCTTTCCATCTTCTCCTATGTATTCCAAATCAAATCTTTCTGGCAATGCAAAATCTAATTGGCAAGTTGGTATTGTTACATCATGATTTAATGCAGTTTTTATTTGGATATCTATCTTTGGTCCATAGAATGCAGCTTCTCCTTCTGCTTCATAAAAATCTATATTTAGTTCTTTTAGAATTTCTCTTAATTGACTTTCTGCTGTTTCCCACATTTCATCATTATCAATATATTTTTCTTTATTATTTTTATCTCTAAGTGATAATCTATATTTAAATGCTGATGCAGGAAATCCAAAGTCTTTTTGGTATACTTCAACTATCAAATTCAAAACCTTTCCAACTTCATCTTTAATTTGATCTGGTCTTACAAAAAGATGAGCATCATTTTGGCACATTTGACGTACTCTTTCTAGCCCACAAACACTTCCACTTGCTTCATATCTAAAATCATGTGCTAATTCTCCTATTTTTATTGGCAAATCTCTATATGAATGCATTTTATTCTTATAAATTAACATATGATGTGGACAATTCATTGGTCTTAATACCATTTCCTCTGCATCCATCTTCATTACTGGAAACATATCATCTTTATAATGATCCCAATGTCCACTTGTCTTATATAATTCAACATTTGCAAGTGATGGAGTATATACATGCTCATATCCTAATGAAATTTCTTTATCTTGTATATATCTTTCCAATATTCTTCTTATTGTTGCTCCATTTGGAAGATACATTGGAAGCCCTGAGCCTACTAATTTATGTGTCATAAATATTTCTAATTCTTTTCCTATTTTTCTATGGTCTCTTTGTTTTACCTCTTCTAAAAAATCTAAATGCTCTTGCAACATACTAGCTTTTGGAAATGATATAGCATATATCCTTTGTAGCATTTTATTTTTTTCACTGCCTCTCCAATAAGCACCTGATGATGAAAGAATTTTTACAGATTTTATTTTTCCTGTACTCATTAGATGAGGTCCTGCACAAAGATCTGTAAAATCTCCTTGTTTGTAAAAACTAATTTCTTCACCTTCTGGTAATTCTTCGATTAATTCTTGTTTATATGGTTGGTCTTTCATTAATTCTAAAGCTTCTTTTTTAGGTAATGAAAATCTTTCTATTTCTATATCTTCTTTTATTATTTTTTTCATTTCTTCTTCTATTTTTTGTTTGTCTTCATCTGTAAATGGTTTTTCTACATCAAAATCATAATAAAAACCTTCATCAATGCTTGGTCCAATAGCAAATTTAACATCTGGAAATAATCTTTTTACAGCTTGTGCCATAATATGTGATGTTGTGTGCCAATATGCTTTTTTTCCATCTAAGCTTGACTCAAATGTATGTATTACTAAATTGCAATCTTTGTTTAACTCATATCTTAAGTCTTTTATCTCACCATCTACTTCTCCACATGTTGCCATTCTTGCTAGTCCATCACTTATTTTTTTGGCAACTTCAAGTATCGTTGTTCCATTTTGTACCTCTAAACACTTTCCATCTTTTAACATAATTTTAATCATAGTAAAACCTCCTTTTTTATTTCAAAAAAGCACTGCCTATGAACAATACTTTTTTGTGTTCATAGGAGTGCTTATAATTCACACGGTTCCATCCTATTTTTTTCTTAATTTTAGATTGTAACGTATCTTACACGTTTGGCTTATTCACCAAAAACTTGAAGAGGTAGTTTTCAAATATTTTTTCTTAAGTTGGCTTTCAGCCTTTGACCAACTCTCTCTATAAGATACATATATTTTACTTTTCTCTTACTGTTTTTATTATTTTATGAGGATATTTTAATACTTTTTGGATTAAAAGTCAATAGAAAAATTTAACTTTGGTGCACAACATTCAAAACTTAAATTGACATTTTATGTAACTTATAGTATAATTTATAATATATTTATTTATATAAATCAACTTAATTTCCTATTTTTCTGATATTAATATCAGTTTATCTTATAAAAATATCTCAAACCTATTTAAGGAGGAAATTTTATATGTTAAAACTTATTTTTTTGTTAGGAATTGTTTGTATCATACTTGTTATACTTTATTCTTTATTCAACGATAAAACTTTGGAATTTAAAAGGCGGATAAAAGAAATATTTCTTCTTTATAAATTTTTGGAAGAAGTATGCTATGGAAGAGCTAACTTAAAAACACCTTTTATATATGAAAGTAATTTCTACATCATACACGTAAAAAATAAGAAAGAGCTTGCTGCAAAGTTAATTGTTATGATTAATGATGCAATAAACTGTTACAAGCAACAAACAAGTATTTCAAAACTTCTAACAGAAAACATGTTTAGCGAATTATTCTGGATTAACAGAAAATTAATTTTTATCTATACATTCGCTTAACACATCAAAAAATGTCTACTAATGTAGACATTTTTTTAATAAAGCTTAACCATTATTTTTATCACATCTTTTACTCTTCGTAAAGCACAACCATATTTAGAAAAATTACAAAAAATTATATCATTGGTGCCAGCAAAGTAGTTATCTACAGCTTTTTGATTATCTTAACAATTGATATCAAAATCAATCAATTTACTAAGGTATCTAAAATTTTTCATAAATTACAATAAGTTAATATCAAAACATTAAAAAGATTTTACCCTATGCTTTTTATCGCATAGGGCACTAAAATCATGCTTAATTAGAATTTACTTATCGTACTATTACCCTGCCGTTCATAGATGAAACATTTCCAGTAGCTTTGTATTTTCCATTAGAATTGTGCCTGTTTCTGGCAGAACCATTCATTGATGAAGTTGAAATATTACAGAAACCGATATTCTCCAGTTCTACGTTGACATTTCCATTCATGGAAGAAGCAGAAATTTCAATATCGCTTTTCGCACTAATAGAAATATCTATACTTCCATTCATTGACTTTGCAATGATTTTCTCAAAAGATGCTTCTGTTTCAATACTACCATTCTGCAAATCAATTTTCAACTGTTCTGCTTCTACATTCCTGTAAAACTCTACACTTCCATTCTGGCATTTAACCAAAATAAGCTTAAACACTTTTTGAGGAATAAGGATATTCAGTTTAAGACTACCATTAAAGGTACTACCATTAATTTTAGTAGAAATACTGATTTCATCGCCAGATGTAGTAACATCAAATGTAATTTTGCCATCTGTGCATACCTCGCCATAATAATGGGCTTCAACATCTGCTCTGTTACCAATAGCAATAGTAATATCCGCTAAATCAGAATCAACCCTTATTCTCCTGATTTTCTCAGGGGCTCCAATATGTTTGATTTCATCAATCTTTTTGGATTCTTCTGAAGAACAACCTCCTCTTATAACCCGTCCATTGACAATGGTCATATTGCCAACATTGTTAATAGTACCATTCACAATAATTCTCATGATTTTTTCCACCTTTCTTAAAGCTAAAAATTTTTAAGTTACATAAGGAATTGTACAAAGGTACTTACCTATATTAATATTATACAATAAATAAACATAAAGTCAAGTTTTCAACTTTTACCACAGAAAAAAAGAGTAAATCTAATTTCATTATTAGTCATTTACATTTTTACTGGTAATATATGGTAAATGTCTTTTTTTCTATTTTTCTGAATAGTTATAAAAGAGTAAATCTAATTTCATTATTAGTCATTTACATTTTTACTGGTAATATATGGTAAATGTCTTTTTTTCTATTTTTCTGAATAGTTATCCACAGGTAATAGTTGTTTTTATTACAAGTTCAAAATTTTCGTTTTTTTGAACTTTTCTATTTATCTTTTTATTTTTTTGTTATATAATTCAATCAAATCTTAACTGTATTTTGCTATGTACCGTTAAGTTTTTGATTGTAGAGATAAGCTCTTGTTTTAGTGTTTGGCTTATCTCTCTTAATTTTAGTTTTAATTCTTTTATTTCTTTAATTCCTTTTTCCAGCATCTGCCTTAATATATGGGCTATCTGTATCATTAGATAATGTACCTTTATCGCCGTTTGATTTTTACTATATAAATGTCCTATATCAAATGTTCCATTCTTTTGTATATTAAATCCTTCATTTTCTATCTTCCATCTGTTTTTTCCTACTTTTTTTACAGTATTCTCTATATTTTTGTTTGTTATTGGTAAATCAGTTATATATACAAATTCTGTCTCCTGTTTCGTATCTGTATATTTTATTACATTTATTTTTTCTTCTTCATAATCTAGTCCTGTTACATATTCATAATTTGCTTTTTTACTTTCATTCGCTTTTTTTACTACCGTTTCAAATTCTTTATACAAACTTGGTATACTTCCTTCTTTAAATCTTATTACATATTTCCATCCATTTTCTTTGCATATGTCCATTACTGGCTTACTTGCATACAATGCATCTCCTGATATTAATATTTTTAGTTTGGGATATTCGCTTTTGATTTTCTCTGCTAATCTCTTAAATGCTTTTATTTCACAATCCTGTTTTGTTTCATTTTCTTTCGTATTTTCTACAAATTCACTTCCTATGCTAAATACCATTTCTCCTACTATTAATTTTGCTTCTAACACATATGTGCTATATTCTTGATATTCATTTCCTTTTTTATCTGTTTTATTTTTTACTAAACAGTTTTCATTATATTTTTTTCTGCTTGTTGCTAATCCTGTTCCATCTATTACTATATGATAATATCTATCTCTTATTTTATATTTTTTTATTATTTTTCCTCTTATTAATTTATTTATCATATATCTTCTTATTTCTTCTATTTCTTCTACTTTTACTTTTTCAAATACATCATTTATTGTATCGCAATGTGGGATTTCTTCTAATTCTAAATCACATATTTGTGCTATATTTTCTATGCTTTCATTTGTATTTAACTCTCTTGTCATTCCTTGCATACTTTTCATTTCACACATTAATCCTAGCAATCTTACCATGAAAATCACTTTCATTTTATATTTTACATATGACTGATTTCTTAAGTCTGTTAGTCCTTCAAATTTATCTAGTAAGTCTGGAAAATATTGTTTTATTATTGTTACTAACTCATTTAATATATTTAATTCTCTTTTTTTCTCTCTTTTTTCTTTTCTATTCAAAAAACATCGCTCCTTTTAGATAAAATTTATTTTATTCTATCAAATT
>CAJFQT010000100.1 GCA_904419095.1 uncultured Clostridia bacterium
TTTTAAATGACTTAAAGCCTCTGCTACTTCTTCTGATGGGAATGGTCTATATACTCTTATTTTTAATAGACCAGCTTTTATACCTTTTTCTCTTAAGTCATTGATTACAGCTTTTGTTGTTCCAGCTGTAGAGTTCATACATACTATTGCAATTTCTGCATCATCTAATTTATATTCTTCAAATAGACCATAGTGACGTCCAGTCCATTTTTCGAAGTCTTTTGATACTTGTAATATTACATCTTTTGCAGCTTTCATAGCTTCTGCTTGTTGTGCTTTATGTTCAAATAGATAACTTTGAACATCTAGTGGACCAACTGCGATTGGTTCTTTGTCATTTAATAAATAATGTTTTGGATGATATTCTCCAACGAATTTTTTAACTTCTGAATCTTCTTCTAATTCTATATTTTCAATAGAGTGAGATGTTATGAAACCATCTTGGCATACCATTAATGGTAATAATACGTTTTCATTTTCAGCAATACGATGAGCCATTAATGTGTTATCATATGCTTCTTGGTTGTTTTCTGAAAATAACATAATCCATCCAGCGTCTCTTACACCCATTGCATCTGAATGGTCATTGTGGATGTTAAGAGGTCCAGATACAGCTCTATTTACTAAAGATAGAACTATTGGAAGTCTTAAACTAGATGCAATATATATCATTTCCCACATTAAAGATAAACCGTTTGCAGATGTTGCAGTCATTGCTCTAGCTCCAGCAGCTTCTGCACCAATGCAAGCACTCATTGCACTGTGTTCACTTTCAACAGCGACAAATTCAGTGTCTACTAATCCATTATCAACAAATGTTGAAAAATATTGAGGAATTTCTGTTGAAGGAGTGATAGGGAAGGCAGCAACAACATCTGGATTTATTTGTTTCATTGCAGTTGCAGCAGCTTCATTACCACTTAATCTTTCTCTTATACTCATATTCTAAACACCTTCTTCCTTCATAGTAATTGCTCCAAATGGGCATACTTTAGCACATACGCCACATCCTTTGCAGTAGTCATAATTAAAATCTTTTCTTTTCAAATCTTCTTTTCCAACAGGAATTGCATTTTCTGGACAAACAGGGAAACAAAGTCCACATTGTTTACATTTTTCAACGTCAAAAATAGGTCTCATACTTCTCCAGTCACCAGTTTTGAATTCACGAGCATTTCCTGCTTCATAAATATCTCCACCAATTGTCATTTTTTCCATTGGTGTATTTGGATTTATTTGTGTCATTATTATACCTCCTAACTAAACAGGGATTTTAAGGACCGTCCCTCAATCCCTATTGAATTTTATTTACTTCTTTTAAAGCCATTTCTAATGCTTTCATATTTCCATCTATTACTTCAGGTTTTTTTGCAAATTTGTGTTTAAAAGAACCTTTCATATCATTTACGAAGTCTTCTTCTGACATGATTTTACTTACTTTAACAATTGCAGCAAGCATAGGTGTATTTGGAAAATATTTGCCTAATGTTTCCATTGATACTTTTCTTGCATCAATTGTATAAATTCCACCTTCATAACCTTTTAGTACTTTTTTCAAATAATCAGCAGATTTTGTTGTGTTAATTACAATTGCGCCACTTTTCTTTAGTCCTGCTGTAACAGGTACACTTTCCAATAGTGTATCATCAACTACTACAACATAGTCTGGTTCATAAATATTTGAATGAATTGTTATTGGTTTGCTACTTATTCTGTTATATGCAGTAATAGGAGCTCCCATTCTTTCAGGTCCATACTCTGGAAATCCTTGAATATATTTACCTGTGTTAAATGCGGCATCTGCTAGTAATAAAGATGCTGTTTTGGCACCTTGACCACCTCTACCATGCCATCTAATTTCTATTAAGTCTTCCATAAAAAATTGCCTCCTTTTTTATAAAAAATTACAGTTTAAGTATATGCCAAACTGTGTGATGTGTCAAGAATAATTTGATAATTTGACCATTCTGTGCTACTTCTCTTGATTTTTTCATTTCTTCATTATATAATGTAAAACAAATTTAGTTAGGAGATGATAGAATGCAAGTAAGTAGAGAAGAAATTTTGCACATTGCAAATTTAGCAAGTTTAGAAATTCAAGAAAACGAAGTTCAAAAATATTTAGATAATTTGCAAGATATATTAGATTTTGCAGATGTTGTAAATAATGCACCTGTTGATAATTTGGATATTACTATTGGTGCAAATGAAGAGAAAAATGTATTTCGTAAAGATGAGGTAAAGGTATTTGAAGATAATGAAAGTTTATTACAAAATGCTGTTAGTAAAGAGCAAAATATGTTTAAAATTCCTAAAGTAATAAGCTAGATTAGAAATATAGAAGGAGGAGATTTAATGAATATTACTGATTTAACAGTGCATGAGTTACAAGATAAATTGGCTAAAAAAGAGATAACAGTACTAGATATAACAAAAGCATATTTACAAAATATAGAAGAAAAAGAAGATGATATAAAAGCTTTTGTTACTATATTGAAAGATGAAGCATTGAAGCAAGCAGAAGAAGTTCAAGGAAAAATAGATGAGGGAGAAATTAAAGGGGAGTTTGCAGGTATTCCAATAGGAATAAAAGATAATATTTGTACAAAAGGAGTAAAGACAACTTGTAGTTCAAAAATGTTAGAAAATTTTGTATCACCATATGATGCAACAGTTATGGAAAAGATTAATAAAGAAAATATGATAATGCTTGGAAAATTAAATATGGATGAATTTGCAATGGGAGGTTCAACAGAATATTCATATTTTCACAAAACAAGAAATCCATGGAACTTAAATAAAGTACCAGGAGGTTCATCAGGAGGAAGTGCAGCAGCAGTTGCAGCTAATTTAGTACCATGGGCACTTGGAAGTGATACAGGAGGATCAATTAGACAACCATCTAGTTTTTGTGGAGTAGTAGGATTAAAGCCAACATATGGATTAGTATCTAGATATGGTTTAGTAGCTTTTGCATCATCTTTAGACCAAATAGGACCAATTACAAAAGATGTAAAAGATAGTGCAATATTATTGAATATAATAGCAGGTCATGATGATAAGGATTCAACATCAGCAAATCAAGAGAAGATTGATTATGTGAAAGCATTAAAAAATGATGTCAAAGGTCTAAAAATAGGTGTACCAAAAGAATTTTTCGGTGAAGGAATAAATGAAGAAGTAAAAGCATCTTTAGATAAAGCAATTGAAATGTATAAAGAATTAGGAGCAGAAGTTGAAGAATGTTCTTTAGACATAGCAAAATATTCATTAGCAGCATATTACATAATAGCATGTGCAGAAGCAAGTTCAAATTTAGGTAGATTTGATGGAATTAGATATACATATAGAACAAAAGAATTTGGAAATTTAAAAGAATTATATAAGAAAACTAGAAGTGAAGGATTTGGACCAGAAGTAAAAAGAAGAATAATATTAGGAACATATGTATTATCTTCTGGATACTATGATGCATATTACAAGAAAGCACAAAAAGTTCGTACATTAGTAATGAATGAATTTAAAAAAGCATTTGAAAAATATGATGTATTATTAACACCAACATCACCAACAGTAGCATTTGATATAGGGTCAAAATCAAATAATCCATTAGAAATGTATTTAGCAGACATATGCACAGTATCAGTAAATATTGCAGGTTTACCAGGAATTTCAATACCATGTGGTTTAGACAAAGAAGGAATGCCAATAGGAATGCAATTAATAGGAAAAAGATTTGATGAATCAACAATATTAAATGCGGCATACACTTTTGAGCAAAAATTCGGAACATTGGGGACACGCCAAAACGTTCCTAAAAGACAGGAAAACAATTGATAAAACTAGGATTGAGAGGATTTAGTTGTTTGATTAACAAATAAAATGAGTTATCAATAATAGAGTAGATTAACAAAAAAAGTAGGAGGTAAAATAATGTTAAGGGATAATTATGAAGTAATTATAGGGTTGGAAGTTCATGCAGAATTATCTACTAAGACAAAAATATTTTGTTCATGCCCAACAACATTTGGTGCTGAACCAAATAAGCAAACATGTCCAATTTGTATGGGAATGCCAGGAACTTTACCTGTTTTAAATGAAAAAGTAGTAGAATATGCTGTAAAAGCTGGACTTGCTACTAATTGTGAGATAGCAAGAAAAAGCAAAAATGATAGAAAAAATTATTTCTATCCAGATTTACCTAAAGCATATCAAATATCACAATATGACGAACCATTGTGTGAACATGGATATGTAGAAATAGATGCAGAAGAAGGCAAGAAAAAAATTAGATTGACTAGAATTCATATAGAAGAAGATGCTGGTAAGTTAAATCATGATGAATTTGGAGGAGGAAGTTTAGTAGATTTAAACAGAGCGGGAGTTCCATTAATTGAGATAGTGTCTGAACCAGATTTACGTACAGCAGAAGAAGTGGAAGCATATTTGAAAAAGTTAAAATCTACATTAGAGTATATTGAGGTTTCAGATTGTAAGATGCAAGAAGGTTCTTTTAGAGCAGATGTTAATGTTTCTGTAAGAAAAAAAGGAGATACAAAACTTGGAACACGTACAGAAATGAAAAATATGAATTCTTTTAGAAGTATAACTAGAGCAATAGAATATGAAGTAGATAGACAAATAGATGTGCTAGAAGATGGTGGAAAAGTAGAGCAAGAAACATTGAGATGGGATGAGGTTTCAGGAAAAACTTTTTCAATGAGAGATAAGGAAGATGCACAAGATTATAGATATTTTCCAGATCCAGATTTAGTTGCAATAAATCTTTCAGAAGAATATATAGAAAACATAAAAAATAATTTACCAGAACTTCCTGAAAGTAGAAAAGAAAGATATTTGAAAGATTATAATTTATCAGAAAAAGATGCTAATATAATAACATCATCTAAATATTTATCAGATTTATTTGAAGGTGCAATTAAGGTATGCGATAATCCAAAAGCGGTATCAAATTGGATTATTTCAGATATTTCTAGAATTTTAAACGAATGTGAGATGGAACCAATTGAAATTCCATTTGATAGTAATCAATTAGGAAAATTAGTTATTTTAATTGATAAAGGAACAATTAGTTCAAGTATTGGAAAGAAAGTATTAGAGGAATTATTTGAGAATCCAAGAGATCCAGAAGATATTATAAAAGAAAAAGGTTGGATTCAAATTTCTGACGAAGGAGCTATAAAAGAGGTTGTGCAAAAGGTATTACAAGCAAATCCTCAATCTGTGGCTGA
>CAJFQT010000101.1 GCA_904419095.1 uncultured Clostridia bacterium
ACTATTCAGAAAAATAGAAAAAAAGACATTTACCATATATTACCAGTAAAAATGTAAATGACTAATAATGAAATTAGATTTACTCTTTTTTTCTGAAAAAATAATCATAGACTTGCCTATTTTCACAAATTATTGTATATTATATAATAAAATTGAAATTAATGCATCAAACCAAAAAGAAAGGAGTTGCAAAATACAAACAAGCGCCTGAACCCACGTAGGTTGACGAGGTCTAAAGTTATCGAAAAAATCGGCGGATGCTTTAGTGGCTTGCTTAGCCAAATGATTTTTCAAAAAATAATAGCAATATTATAACAAAAAAAATCAAAAGCGTAGCATTACTTTCAATTCCAAAATAGAAGCAAGAAAAAAAGCAACAAATGCACATCACAAAACTTGATTTTAAAAAATCATAAACAATATACAAGGAGGTATACTATGTGTGGAATTGTAGGTTACATAGGAAATAAAAAAGCCTGCCCAATTTTAATTGCAGGTTTAACAAGATTAGAATACAGAGGATATGACTCTGCAGGAGTATCAACAATCGAAAAAAAAGGATTATCAATAAAAAAAGCAAAAGGAAGAGTTAAAAATTTAAATACTTTAGATGGAATTAACGAACTAGAAGGCACAATAGGAATAGCACATACTAGATGGGCAACTCATGGAAAGCCATCAGATGAAAACGCTCATCCGCACCAAGACAATAGTAAAACATTCAGTGTTGTTCACAACGGAATAATTGAAAATTATACTGAACTAAGAAATCTTTTAGAAAATAATGGATATCATTTTTATTCTCAAACAGATACAGAAGTAATACCAAATCTAATTCATTATTACTTCACTAAAGATAAGGAAAAAGACAGTATAATGAAATTTTTAAGAGCAGTCAGAAATGCCTGCTTAGATTTAAAAGGAAGCTATGCAATAGAAGTAATATCAAGTTATTTTCCTGACAATATGATTGTTGTAAGAAAAGACAGCCCTTTAGTAATAGGAACTTGTGAAAATGAAAAATATATATCTTCAGACATCCCTGCAATATTATCATATACACGTGACTTTTACTTATTAAATGATTTAGAATTTACTATACTTTCAAGAACATCTGCAAAATTTTTTGATACTGAATTAAACGAAATAAAAAAGAAAACAGACGTAATAGAATGGAATTCATCTGCTGCTGAAAAAGATGGATATGAAGACTTCATGTTAAAAGAAATTTATGAACAACCAACAGCTGTTAGAGAAACTATAGGTTCTAGAATTTCAAATAATCTAAAATGTGAATTTGAAGAATTAAAATTTACTAAAGAACAATTGAAAAAAATTAATAAGATATACATCATAGCATGTGGAACAGCAATGCATGCTGGACTTTCTGGAAAAAACACAATAGAAAAACTATGTAGAATTCCAACAGAAGTAGACATAGCTTCTGAATTCCGCTATCGTGACCCTATTATAGACAAAAACACTTTATGCATATTTATATCACAATCAGGTGAAACAGCTGACACAATAGCTGCTTTAAAACTTGCTAAATCAGAAGGTGCAACAACAATAGCAATCTCAAATGTTATTGGAAGCTCTATTACCAGAGAAGCTGACTACTCAATATATACACATGCAGGTCCAGAAATAGCAGTTGCATCAACAAAGGCATATACATCACAAGTAGTTTTAATAAATATCTTAGCAATTTACTTTGCTGAAATTTTAAAATCAACAAAAAAAGAAATCTTAGATAACCTAAAACAAGAAATTCTATCATTACCAAAAAAGATTGAAGAAACTTTAAAATGTAAAGACCAGATTCTTGAATTTGCAAAAAAAGTATATCAAGAAAAAGATATGTTTTTCTTAGGAAGAGGAATAGATGAAACCGTTGCAAAAGAAGGTTCTTTAAAATTAAAAGAAATCTCATATATTCATAGTGAGAGCTATGCAGCTGGTGAATTAAAACATGGACCTATTGCCTTAATTGAAAATGGAGTTACAGTTATTGGAATAATGACTGATGAAAAATTAGTAGAAAAAACTATAAGTAATATCCAAGAGGTTATAACTAGAGGTGCTAAAACTTTAATTATCACTAACCAAAAAATAAACTACAATAGCTTTAATGAAGCAATTGTCATCCCAGAAACCAATCCTCTTGTTTCCCCTATCCTTTCAGTAATTCCACTTCAATTATTATCATATTTTATATCTAAGGAAAAGGGACTTGATGTAGATAAACCTAGAAATCTAGCAAAATCTGTAACAGTTGAATAAGTTATAAAAATGTCTCATATAAAGATTCCATAACTAAAGAATCCAGCTCAATAAGAACTGGATTCTTTGATTTTTAGATTCCTAATTAGAAAATCCCTTTTTGAGAATCTTCAAGAAATTTTGCCAAAAAAGCTTTATTATATATTGGTAAGATTCCATAAAAGCTTTTATACTTTGCAAAATATTCGTCTCTAAGTGGCATTGTTGAATTAATAACTGTTGGAATAATGATATTTTTTCTTTCTGTTCTTTTCAATATTTCTTCTCCGCCTTTACCAACCATTTCCACTCCACTCATATAACGTGGCAATTGCATATCCAATATTAGTGCCTGATATCTTTTAGGACTCTTATAAATATTTCTTAATGCTTGATTTATACACTCTGCAACATCATAAGCAAATCCCAAATCAACTATTATCTCTTGCACCCACTTATACTTTTTATCTGGACCGTCATCAATTATTAATACCCGCATATTTTTCTCCTTTCTTTCCTACTTCTGCTTGCATTTTTTATTTATATATCACACATTTGATATGATGTAAACACATACATTAAAAATATTTGTACATCAACATTTAAAACTGCTTGCTTCTATATTACACTAAATCGTAACTTTTAAATTTATTCACAAAATTTAGTCTAAAATAGAATATTAATCAGAAGAAAAAATTATTGTCCTAAAAACAGTCTAATCAAAATTAAAACTATAGTTCCTGGTAAACCAAGTAACCCAACTATCATACTAGTTACAATATTTAATCCAATATGAAAACCAAAATTTGCCCCTATCAAATTAATCACATAAATAACCAATCCACCCAATAGTGAATTCACAACCAATTTCAAAATCTTTTGGATAGGCACAATTAATATTTTTCCAAACAAAAAAATAAAACAAATACAAGCTAAGAATGTAATAACATTTGTATCCATCTAAAAATCCTTTCTAAAGAAATTTAACAATACTACAAAAGTAAAATTAAAATCCCTTATAACTATACTGTCTATCTAACAGTAATTTTTTAAAATTCTTTATTACATTCTTATGTATTTGCTTGTACTTATATTCCTCATTAATTTTTATCCAACTTCTTCTTCTAAACTTCTAAATTCAATATCTTTAATAAAATCTACATTTAAACCTTTTGATTTAGCTATCTTTATTAAATAATTTAATTTTGCTTGATTAGCTTTTATTTTATATATATAATAATCAACTAAATCTGAATCTGCAAATTCAAAATTATTATTTGCATTTTTTATTTCATCCTTCGTTTTTATAATTATCTTAATTAAATCTTTTTCCTTTTGAAATTCATCTCTCTCAACTATTCTTTGTTCTTTATGATATTCCTCTAACATCTTGTCCTCCTTTTCCAATTTATTCTATTATATGTATTTATTTCAAAATTATTACATATTTAAACACATAATAGTTAAACTTTAATTTTATATCATAACCATAATACAAATTGAAAAAAATGTCACAAAAGTATTGATTTTTTAGGCATTTTATAGGATAATATATATGTAGGAAAATATTTTGAAAGGACCAATTTTAATGAAAATTATAGATAAATTTTTGAAAAAACTCAATGCCAGTAGAAATACCTTTGCAACTTACATTCTTACTCTAATCACAGCTTATTTAGTAGTTGATAGAGTAACAGAAATATTATTAATGGTATTCACAGGCGTATCCTATTCTTATTGGGGACCAATACAATACACCTTAGCATTAGCCTGTCCAATATTTGCCTTTTTATTTTCTGGTAAATCAGAATTTGCCAGTTCAAATGCACAAAAAGTTAGTTTATTTTATATATTTGTTATAGGATTAGCAGTAATTGCAATTTCAATGTTTATGCAGTGGCTCAACTTAGGAGTTTGGCTATTTCTTATTTCAGTACCAGGATATTCAGATTTAGTTACAAACTTTTCAGAACTATTTAGACCTGCTTTAACAGCTATTTCAGCATTTATACCAATCGTTCTTGGATACAAAATATTTAACTTCTTATACTTTGGAGTTAATGATAGCTTAGACCAAACAAGATCTATATGGGATTATGGTGGAATCGATCTTTCAGACAATAAAGAAGGACGTGGTGCATATACTTGTGAAGTATTTTTCTGTAAAGATAAAGAAACTGGAAAAACTATAACAATACCTGAAAGTTCTAGATATCAATCTCTATTCGTATGTGGTGGTTCTGGTTCTGGTAAAACATCTTTAGTATTTGAACCATTAATTGCTAGAGATATTGAAAAAAAATTCTTTTTTAGAGAAGTATCAAAAGAATTAGGTTTTACAGCTTTAAAAACAGGAATCGCATATTTAAATAAACCATATGATAATGATTATTTAAATTCTAATTTTAATTTAAATATGTTAAAACCTGCAGATGGAAAAGAAACAATTTTTCAAACATTCATGAAAAAAATGATTTTATCTACGATGCCAGAATATACTTATAAAAACTGCGGTATAACAGTTATGTCACCAGATAGAGAAATCATTGACCATATGACAGATGTCTGCAATAACTTTCAAATTCCATATAATTTAATTGACCCAAACAGTTCAGAATCTATTGGTATAAATCCATTTGTCTATGATGACCCTAACAAAATTGCAATAACAATATCATCAGCATTAAAAACAATGTACAATACAAAACATGAAGATTTAGAAGAAGCTTACCGTGAAGATGTAGCTATTAGAATAATTGAAAATGTAGCTATCCTACTAAAAGAAATGTACCCTCGTATGAATGAAGGAGCTTTACCTAATTTAGAAGATATGCTAAAATTATTAACAAACTTTGAACTAATAGAAAAAATGTGCGAAATAATGGCACATGATAATGATTTAAAAGAAAAATATAATGTACAGATATCTTTCTTCAAAAAATATTTCTATAAAAATAGCTCAGCAAAGGAAGAAGCTGAAAG
>CAJFQT010000102.1 GCA_904419095.1 uncultured Clostridia bacterium
TGGGAACGTTGGGGACACGCCAAATCGTTCCCAACTTTTAGATTATCTATATAATAATAGAAAAGGGAACGATTTGGCGTGTCCCCAACGTTCCCAATTTGGAGTTTCTCCATCGTTCCTAAGTGTTCCAATTAAATTTAAGAATAAATCATATAATCAATATCAGGAAAAACACAATCTTTCTTAGAAATGTCCTTCAAAAATACCTCATCAATTTCATCATTTTTAATTTGATAATACAATTTAGTAAAACGACCAATATGATCTTTAATTCTTTTTTTGGCATAATCAACCATAGTTCCATTAGTAATAATAAATAGCCAATCACTACTTTGAGCTAAAAGTAATTCTCTAGCACATTGGTTCAAAGCTTTTTTTCTTAAGCCTTTACTATTAGGATAAGAATTTGCAAGTTCACACATTCTATCTCCAGCAACATGTAAATGTCTATGAACATAATCATTTGTAGGATTTAGCCAAACCTCGCTATACCCATTTGCACCCCAACTTGAACGACAAGGAGAAGAAACTTGAATTTCTGGATATTTATCAATATATTCAGAAGGGGTTATAAGTTTAAAACTACAATCATCATAATAAATTTTTTTGAATAAAATATATAGCCAATATGGTCCTTCATACCACCAATGACCATATAACTCAGCATCATAAGGGCATAGTATAATTGGAGGCTTATCCATATATTGAGCAAGGTCATTTATTTGCTTGGTTCTACAATCTAAGAAATGACCAGCTTGTCTTTCTGCTGAATCTTTAGCCCATTGCAAATTATAATAATCTTTAAACTCTGTTTTACCTGTTATACGATAATATTTAATACCTGTATGAACACGAACACCGTTATGAGCAATATATGGCTTTATATAATCATAATCCGCATCATATCCTATATCACGGTAAAATTCACGGTAATTAAAATCACCTGGATATCCATTTATAGAACTCCAAACTTGACGTGAAGATTCAATATCTCTACCAAAAGCAACAACACCTTCTGGTGAAACTATTGGAGCAAAAGTTCCATAAACTGGGGTAGGGTCAGCGTATAAAATTCCATGAGTTTCAGTAATTATATATTCTATTCCAAATTCTTTTAAATATTTATCAGCCTCAGGAACATAACCACACTCAGGAAGCCAAATTCCACGAGGTTTTCTCCCGAAATATCTCTCATAAGTTTGAACACCAACACCTATTTGAGCTTTTACAGTTTTTTCATTTACATATAATATTGGAAAATAGCCATGAGTTGCACCACAAGTTATTATTTCCAAAACACCTATGTCTTGAAAATGTTTAAAAGCTTGAATTAAATTACAGTTATAAACATCTTTAAACAAATGTAAATCATTAGAATATCTTTCATAATAATAATGAGATAATTCATTCAATCTCTTATCATAAGCTGTTCTTTTTATTTCTTTTTCAGATAATTCTATAAGTTGTTTCAAATATCTGATATATTTTTTTTGTAATAATTTATTATCAAGCATTGAAAGTAAAGGAGGTGTCATTGACATAGTAATACGAAAATCAACACCTTCATCAACTAATTTTTTAAAATTTGTAAGTAATGGTATATATGTTTCTGAAATTGCTTCATATAACCATGATTCCTCTAAATAATCATCACTTTCTGGATGATGTATAAATGGTAAATGTGCATGTAAAACAAAACTTACATATCCTTTTTTCTCTTGCATTATAAAAATCTCCTATCACTGTTACTTATTAAAAAGTAAATTAGCCATAAAAACGAATCTGCTAATTTACTTATAAAAATTTATTCATGATTAATATTAACGAAAACTACCAGATGATGGCATACTAGAAGAAGGATTACCAGAAGATGGATTTGATAAATCATATAAATCTTCAATATTTTCTTCTTTATAAAGCTGTTTATAAAAATCATAAATATTATAGATTTTACCCATATTTTGCATAAATGATATAGAAGTAATTGGTTTTGAAAATGATTGATTAGTTTTTACATTTCTGTAATAAACCATTTTTTGTTCTTTATTAAATAGAATTCTATCATTAGGTGATTCTATTTCATTTGAAGTATAAATATGAATATAATCAACATTATGAGAAATATTTTCATTAATGGTTCTAACATTTTCGTTAAATTTGTTGTAATCAATAGGTCTTCTTCCTAATTCAATTCTATAATCTGACTTGCTATCATTAACATGTAAATACCAACTATTTGCAAAATCATTTATTGATACTTCAAAACTGTAATTAAGGGTATCATTATATACAATAAGAACTGGATAAGTTACTTCGAAAAAGTTTTCACCATATTGTTCTTTTAAATTTTCTCTATCCTCATCTGAAATATCCCAGTAAATGAATAAATTATTAGGAGTTTGAGCCAAAACTTTAACTACTGTTTGATTATATCTATATGGTAAATCATAATATTCATTTTGAACAACACTTTCTTTTTTAGAATTCTTTCTTGAAGTAGTAGCCTTAGAGGCAGAAGACTTCTTAGAAAGTTCTTTTTTAGTTTTAGTAGCTGACGCTTTTTTAGTAGTTTTTGAATTAGATTTACTATTTAAAGATTTTTTAGTAGTAGTTTTCTTATCATCAGATACTTTTTTACGACTAGTTTTTTTCGCAGTTACACTAGAAGTTTTAGTACTTTTTTTAGAATTAGAAGCAGAAGCTTTATTCTTTGCACTTACTTCTTTTTTACTAGTAACTTTTGGTTCTACTTTTTTTACATTTGAAGTAGTCTTTTTTGTTTCTTTTTCTTCATTTAGTTCTTTTGTTTTTCTTGGCATTTTTATCCTCCTATGTGCGTATTATTTTTCTATTATATACTATACTAAAATAAAAATAAATTCAAGAGAAAAAAGCAAGTTTTTGTAAAAAAATTAAAGTTCTATTTCATTAATATTTTTTATTAAATCTTTACAAATTTGCATTATTGAGTTTATAAAAATATATTGTCGTTGAACTTCAGAGTAAGATAAAGGAGATTTTAATGGATGAGGTTCAAATAAAGTAGTATTAATAGAAAAACGCAAGTATATCTTTTCTTTTTTTATTGTTATTTCAGGAATAATTTTATATTTTGTTTTAAAATCTACGATGTATCTAAGAAGTGATGAAGTGAAAATTTGCATGGTCAAAATTCTATTATCTGTTTTAACAAAGTATAATTTTTCAAAGTCACTATCGTCCATATCTATTTCTTCGAATAATGTATTAGCTATATTTTTCTTATTAAGAGTTTTATTTGAAGGGACAAATAATGACTTAGAAAACAAGAGTTTTTTTCTAATATAAATTGTGCAAGGAATAACCTTATCTTGCTTAATTTTTATAAATAGACCATCAAATAAAGTATGGTATGACCTATCTAGTGTATGGTGCTCAATGTCATAGTCTTCATATTTTACTTCTGTTTTTACCTCTCCCATTTCAAAAGGAAAAGTTTTATTAAATTTACCAAGAATGCAATCCTCTGAATGATATCTATCAAAATGTTGTTCAAAATCACCATCAAGATATGTAGAAGGAGAAATTGAATATTGAGGATTAAACCTAAATGATTCATCAAAATTTTCTATGATTTTAGAAATAACATATTTTTTGTATAAATTAGAATATGAACGGAGGTGAAAATTTCTAATTAAAATAATAAACAATATTATACTTGACATCAGAAATAAATTTTTATAAACCAATTCTATTTCTAAATTATAAATAAGTAAAATAAAACCAATAAATAAGACAGTAAAAAATATTTTAAGTAGCATATCTTTTTTATACATTTTAAGAAGGTCAGAACAATCTGAAGATTTAATTTTATAATAAACATCATTAAAATTTCTCATTTCTCTTGTACTCCTTTAAAAATTTTTTAAAAACTTAATATTTTAGCTGATAGATGGATTTTCTTTAGAATCTTCTTCTGCTTCAAATAATTCAGCCTCTTCAAAGTGAAATAAATTGGCTATAATTGAAGAAGGAAAACTATATATATAAGTATTGTATTTAGTAACATCAATATTATAAATTCGCTTTGCAGCTTGTAGCTGATTTTCCATTTTAGATAACGTTTTTTCTAAATACAAAAATTGTTCATCTGCTTTTAAATCTGGATAGTTTTCACCTTGAAGTAGAATAGAATTACATTGAGAATTCAGAATAGAAGCATCTTTTAAATTTTTAGTTTCCATATACTTAGTTCGATTACGTGTAATTGAATCTAAAGTAGATTGTTCATAAGATGAATATTGCTTAACACACTCTACTAAATTTGGAATTAAATCAAAACGTTGAGATAAATAAATATCAATACCAGATTTTGAACGTTCAAGTTTCTTTTTTAAACTTACAAATATATTATATTGAACTATAATATATATTAAAATTAATAAGATTATTATGATAAAAATATACATAAACACACACCCTTTATTTTAGTATAAATATTTTATAAAAAGAAAGAGAAAAAGTAAATAAAATTTCAAAAATTGACAAAAAAATTTTTTTTGATAAAATTAAATTATGGAGGTAAGAAAAATGGAAAGAACAAGAGTTGCAGGAATAATTTTTATAGATGGAAAAATAGCTTTGATGCATAGAAAAGATGTACTAAAAAGACCAGAAATGCCAGAATATTATACTCTACCTGGAGGTGGATTAGAAGAAGGAGAAACACTAGAAGAAGGAACTAAAAGGGAAATAAAGGAAGAATTTGGAATAGATGTAGAATTAGTAAAAAAATTATATGAAATTAAATCAGAAAAATTTAATCAAAAAGAAATATTTTACCTATGTAAATATGTGTCTGGAACTTTTGGAACAGGAGAAGGACCTGAATTTTCAGGGGATCCTAAATACATAGAAAGTGGAAAATACTTACCAGAATTAATAGATATTGAAAATATAGAAAAAATAAATTTAATGCCACCAGAAATAAAAAATAGGATAATAGAAGATATACAAAATGGAAATATTTAAAAAAACACTTGCAATTATAATAAAAATCTGATACAATAGACAGCGTGAATAAACACATAAAGCAAGTTTTGAAGGGAGTGCCAAGAAATTGGTCCAGATAAAACGATGAACTTTATGGAAGAAAAACAAAAAAGGGAGGAATTAAAAATGGCAGTAGTTGCAATGAAACAATTACTAGAAGCAGGTGTTCATTTTGGACATCAAACAAGAAGATGGGATCCAAAAAT